>USKE01000018.1 GCA_900555165.1 uncultured Porphyromonadaceae bacterium
TGCAGCTTTACCTGCTCGATGTGGTCGTTGTAGATGTGCGCGTCGCCCAGGGTATGGATGAACTCGCCCGGCCGGAGGCCGCAGGCCTGCGCGGTCATCATCAGCAATAGCGCGTATGAGGCGATGTTGAACGGAACCCCCAGGAAACAGTCGGCGCTGCGCTGATAGAGCTGCAGCGACAGCCGTCCACCGGCCACATAGAACTGGAACAGCGCGTGACACGGCGGCAGGTTCATGTTGCCGAGGTCGGCCACGTTCCAGGCGCTCACGATGATGCGGCGCGAGTCGGGGTTATGCTTTATGGTCTCCACGGCCTCGCTGATCTGGTCGATGAACTTGCCGTCGTAGCCGGGCCACGAACGCCACTGGTAGCCGTAGATGTGCCCCAGGTTGCCGTCGGGGTCGGCCCATTCGTTCCAGATGCGCACGCCGTTCTCCTGCAGGTAGCGGGCGTTGGTGTCACCTTTCAGGAACCAGAGCAGTTCGTATATTATCGACTTCAAGTGCAGTTTCTTGGTGGTGAGCAGGGGGAACCCGTCGGCCAGGTCGAACCGCATCTGGTAGCCGAATACCGAGCGTGTGCCCGTGCCGGTGCGGTCGGCCTTGTCGGTGCCGTTTTCGAGGATATGCCTCAGCAGGTCGAGATATTGTTTCATTTCGTGTGATGTTTCAGTGTCAGGGGGAGGGGAGTCAGATGATGCCGTTTACCATTATGGCTTTCTGCGGTGTGACGGGGCAGACGCTCTGGCACACGCCACAGCCGATGCACAGCGTGGTGTCGACGTGCGCGGCATACCTCCCCGTGCCGTCTATGTCCATTACCTTCACGGCCTTGCGCGGACAGCTCCACTGGCACCTGCCGCAGGCCACGCAGGCGGCGGTGTCGACTTCGGCGTGGCCGATGATGAAGATATGCTTTTCATCGACGGTGAGCGGAATCAGAGCGCCGGTGGGGCAGAGGTCTGAGCATAGCGTGCAGTCATAGTCACAGAACGCCTCGCCGTAACGCATCACCGGCTGCATGGCATGCCCCAGGCCGTAGTCGCGTACCGAGGGGCGTAGCACCCCGGTGGGGCAGTGCGATACGCATAGCCCGCAGGCGGTGCAGCTCTCCAGGAAATCACGCATCGATTTGCGCCCCGGCGGTGCCACCGGACGCAGATGGCGCCCGTCGCGAACGGGAGTGCCTGTGGCGCGTCCCACACGGCGCAGGCTTTCCCCGCCCAGGGCCACCGCAGGAATCGCTGCCGCAGCCACAATCAGCCCGGGGGCCATGAACCGGCGGCGGCTGATTTTCACGCGACCGTCGGCCGATGCGGCGTCTACGGCGGTCTCAGGCGTGCGCCCGATACGCTGCATGAGCGGTGTCGACAGACGTTTGCGCCGCGTGGTGTAGCGCATGGCACCCTCGGGGCATACGTCGGCGCAGTCAAAGCAGGTCACGCAACGTGAGCCGTCGACAAGATGGTCGTCAAGGTTGATGCACCGGCTCTTGCACACGCGCTCGCACGAGCGGCAGTTGGTGCAGAGGTCGGTGTCGATGTCGAAATGCAGCAGCGAGTTGCGCGAGAGTATGCCCAGCACCGACCCCACGGGGCACACGGTGTTGCAGACGGTGCGTCCGCTTATGGCGGCGTTTATCCATACGCCGGCGAGGGTCACTGCGGCTACGGCGAATGCCAGCCACGAACTTACGATGACCGGATCGCCCGAAAACGCCTCGACCACCGGCCTCAGCAGTTCAGAGCCGATGCGGCCGTAAGTGCTGTACGGGTCAAGAAGACTGACTGTCAGCGGAAACCCGATCACGATACACACTATGAACAGGGCAACTACCGATAGCCGCACGATGTTTTTAGGCGGGGTGTAATGGTAGGGACGGCGTGCTTTCCACCCGCGGCGTATGCGCCGCGACCGCGCGGCTACATCCTGCAGCGCACCTAACGGGCACACGGTCGAGCAGTATATGCGTCCGAAAATCATCGTTGCCACAAGCCACGCCACCAGTCCTGTCGTGGCGCCGGCAAGTGTGAGCGGCACAATCTGTATGGCCGCCGTCCAGCCCAGACTCCGCGCTATGGCAGCCTCGCCTGTGGTGAGGGCTATTGTCATGAGTGCCAGCATCGTCAGCGACACGATGACGCGCACCACCCTGAGCGCCCCCGCGGGACGTCCGAGGCGCTTGATTTGCCGTTTTATCAGATTCCCAGACATGTTAATGTGACAAAATTACGAAAAAAAACGCTAAAACAAAATAAGAAGATTGCCGTGTGAACCATTTTGACCGCACATCACGCCTCGGGGTACAGAAAAGGCAGTGTGTCAATTTTGACGCACTGCCTTGCTGTATCGTGTGATGTCCTAAGTTCTTTTACATCTTTTACATTGATGTCCGGCAGGAAGGCCCGTGTTATTGGTTGATTCGCGTTCGTGCACCAGATTCCTGACGGTCACCGATGGTTATTTTACACGGATTTTGATGACTGAGCCGTTGATGGCGGCGAGGTATATTCCTGGCTGGAGGTAGCCCAGGTCATAGGTCTCGTTGGCGCCGGGTATGATTGATGCTACATGCTGGCCGGAGACGGTGTAGATGTAGAGCTGACCGCGGGCGCCGTTGATGCTGAGAATGTTGCCGTTGACCGAGATGGTGCCGTCGCTTATCTCGTCAATTGAGGTCTGGATGGCCGGGTCTTTCAGTCTCCAGAGCTGTGTACTGTCGGCATTGGGCTCGTGAGTCTTGATCCAGGCGCCATTGTCTGTTGACGAGTCGGGAATCTCGATTACCATCGAGCTGTTGCGGGCTGTCAGGTGATAGTATCCGTCACCTTTGTCGACTGCGATAAACTGCTGGTGCGTGCCGCCATTTGCGGTGTAGAGCTGTACTGTAGCCCCGCTGTGTACTGAGGCGTCCTGTACGTCGAGCACTTTTGACGTGTCGTTCTTGGGCGAAATGGTGTAGACACCTGTCTCGACCTCATTGAGTACCCATATCTGCGAGTCGTCGTTCTCGTCATCATACTGGATGACGTTGGTGGCGTCGTTGGTGGCATTGTTGTCGGTGTCAAGAAATTTGCCCGAGTTTCGGTTCTGTACGCGATAGTTGCCCGAGAGACCTGTCACGCCATTGGGCTCGATCTTCAGCGATATTGTCTGGTCGTTCCACGAATCGCCGACCCAGCCGGTGCTTGAGTCGTATGTGGTCGCTTCGCCGGTGAAGTTGTCGCCCTTGTAGAGGGTCATTTTGAAACCGTAGGCGACCTTGAGGCCGGTCAGGATCTTCTCGTCGAAATTGTAGAGAGCGAGATCACGGGCGGTGTACGAGCCTTCGGGGAGAGCCAGAGACTGCCCGGCATAGTTCACATCCTTGTAAAGTGTACCGGCGGCGTGCCCCGACGGCACATTGGCGCGCAGCCCCCACTGCTGGGTGGCGGTTCCGTTGTTGTCCCAGAGCTTGATCCATTCGCCGTTGCCGGTTTTAGATTCCGGGATTTCGACCACGCGGCCGCAGTTGCGGGCCACGATCTGGTAGTAGCCGTCGCCCTTGTCGACGAGTATGAACTGTTGATGCGTGCCCCCGGTGTTGGTGAAGAGCAGTACCTGTGTCCTGTTGGCTGTGCCGCCGTAATATATGTCGAACCCGTTGGCGGAGTTCACAAACGAGCGGATATAGTATACGCCGTTGCCGATTTCATCGAAAGTCCAGGTCTGTGTGGGGCTTGCGCCTTCGTCGTCGTTCTGAAATATGTCTGAGTTTTTGGCGGCATCGTCGGTAGATATGTCAAGATATTTGCCCGAATTACGGTTTAAAATCTTGAAGTTGCCTTTGATGCCGCTGACACCGTTGGGCTGGATTTTCAGCGATGAAATCTTGTTGGCCCAGTCGCCGAGCGTGCCGGCATCGGCGCGGTAGGTGACGGACCCTCCGGCGTAGTTGTCGTCACGGAAGGCTTCGACCTTGAAACCCGGCAGCACCTTGATTGATTCGATGTCATCGTTGTTGATGCCATATTCTTTGAGTTCCGAGAGGGGATAGTTCCCCTCCTGCAGTCCGATGCCGGTGCCGCCATGGCTGGCCGACGGATAGAACCATGCCACGGGGTTGGCGGCCTCTTTGTTTGGTCTGTCTTTCCAGAAATAGAGGTTGTCGAGATAGAATGTCTGGCCCGTGCCGTTGTCAAATTTAAACTGGCCGAGCCTGGCGAAGTCCACGCCGCTGAAGTCAGAAAGGGGAATGTCGAACTGATTCCATTGCCCGGCTGTGAGGTGCCTGGTAGATTTTGCGGTGTCGACGGTGGGATTGAGCGAAATCGGATAGATGTTGATGTCCATGTCGGTGATGGCATAGAGGTCAAGATGCAGATATTGCATGTCTGTCACATCAAGCACGTTGTCGCCGTTGCACAGTTGCAGTCCCACATAGTTGAAATTGGTGAAACGGTAGGCGTCATTGCCGTCGCAGCTCTGTACCGACGCGCTGGTGGTCTGCTCCCAGTTGCCGACAAACATGTCTGGAGCAATCGAGCTGTATTTGCCGGAATAGATGCTCTTGACGTTGGCGGCGTCTTTGTCGGGTTCCGGTGCTCCGGGCACCGAGGGTGTGGTCGAGCCGCTGTCGCCGCTGCTGTCGCCGCGGAAACCGCCTATTGTCACTGTCGCGCTCGTCGGATTGGTCGAATAGCAAGTGGCGCTCTGGTCAAACGTGTCATCGTAGGCGAAAGCGTATGTCTTTCCGTTTGAGACCGAGATGTCGGTGCGGTGGAAGAATTCGACATATTTGTTGTGGGGATATTGGTCGCCCCCCTGGAAAGCCTTGGTGTTTCCGTCGGGATTCCAGTCCTGCAGGTCTGTTGTGGCGCGGATCATGCCACGGTTGAACGCCGCGCAGAACATGGCCTGCACCGTCTTGTCGATGGCGGCCTGGTCGCCGCCGGCTATGGCGTTGGCGAACTGCCCGGCACCCTCGATGGCGTCTTCGGTCGACGGCTTGTCGTAGATGTGTGCCTGGGAGCCGACGGGCCAGTAATGTCCCTCCTTGCAGGTCAGGGTAAATTGGTTGCCCGACACGCGTCCCTCCCAGCGGCCGAGCAGGCCCATGCTGATGTTTGCCGTATTGTTGCGGAAATAGTCCCAGATTTTGTCGATGTAGCCGCCGAATATGTTGGCGCTCTTGATTGACGAGACTTTCGAGGGCTGCTTGATGATGCCACCCAGGTTGTCTTTGGTGATCAGGTTGTAAAGGCAATCTTTGTACACTGTGCCCCCCAGCGAGCTGTTCCATTTGCTGATGACTTCCTGATATGTGGTGAACTCGCCTCGTTTGATGTGGTCGGGACCGGCTATGTTGCCTGATGAATAGAGTTCCAGCCCCATCGGATACTGGAAGGCGTCGACGCGTGTGGTGTTGATCCAGATCTGAGAGCTTGAAGGCTCGTAGGTGAACTCGATAAGTTCCCAGCGCAGGTTGGCATTGGGGTCGGTGGGGTTGTTCATGTCGGCGCCTGCATAGCCGCCGGTCTCGTGCACATGCATGTACATGGGCGATTTGAACGAAACGAACATGCGGCAGGCATAGGTGTCGCCCAGATAGATGGTCTTGTCTTTGATATCTGATAGCCGGGTGAATATGTTGGCGTAGCCCCAGTCACCGCCGGTGAGATGGAGCGTGTTCAGTCCGGTAGTCAGATTGCCTGTCGTGCAGTAGCCGTTGTTGGCCGTGGCCGCGATGTCGTAGTAAATATCATGGGCAGCGGCATCCTTGCCCTGCTTGCCGATTATGGCGATGTAGATGTCGCTGTCGGCGAACTCGCCCCCTGAATTGTTGACGAGTTTGACCGGAAGGTCGGCCCAGGCGCACAATGCCGCCATTGCCGTTGCCAATAAGGTAAGTTTCCGTTTCATGGAATTGTATGTAAGTATTGTTGTTTAGGGGTAAATGCCAATAGCTTGTGGGCGGCATGACGCCGCCCGTTTGCCAATAACGTCGCAAATTTAACAAAATTAACTTCTGCATCCAAAATTATGCGCCATGTTTTTGCAATATGAGGCAATATGAGGCAATAAGAGGTTTCGCAAGGCCGGGCACAAGGCCGGGCAGTCATGAACCGGGCGCATCCGCCACCTCTCCCATCACTCCCATAATTCCCACAATTCCCACCCAGCCCCAAGAGAATGCGATTTTTTGGAAAACAATTGCGGAAATATTTGTAAATCAGCCGAATTTGTTGTAATTTTGCATCGCTTTTAGGGCAAACGAGCGCCGTGGCGCCGCCTAATCCGTTGGGATACAGGCGCGTAACGTGCGCGAGCGTGGTGTGCGAGCCTCCCGCTCAAAGCGCCGCCCGGGCAAATGAAACCGATTAAATATCACAGAGATTAAATACAGTAAAATTTTAAACAACTAAGATGCCTACTATTCAGCAATTAGTACGTAAGGGACGCGAGACTCTGGTGGACAAGAGCAAATCGCCCGCCCTCGACAGCTGCCCCCAGCGTCGTGGCGTTTGCGTGCGCGTCTACACTACCACCCCCAAGAAACCTAACTCGGCTATGCGTAAGGTAGCCCGTGTGCGCCTCACCAACGGTAAAGAGGTCAACTCTTACATCCCCGGCGAGGGTCACAACCTCCAGGAGCACTCGATCGTGCTCGTGCGCGGCGGTCGTGTGAAGGATCTTCCCGGTGTGCGCTACCACATCGTACGCGGCACCCTGGATACCGGCGGCGTAAAAGACCGCACCCAGCGTCGCTCGAAGTACGGAGCCAAGCGTCCCAAGGCCGGAGCAGCCAAGAAGTAATCCGCCGCGCGGCATAGACCGCGCCGGGTGAAGTAACTGAACGCTCCAACGAGAAATCAACGCCCCGCACTCATAAAGGGGCAAAATCAAAAGAAACTCGTTTTTGATTTCCCGTGCTGACAACGGTTGAGTAAGCCGCAGGTGCCCGGCAGGGTCCCGAAGCTGAAGAAGACACCAGCCACGAAAAGCAAAAACAAAACTGCTTAGACTTAAAATGAGAAAAGCTAAACCAAAGAAACGCCTGGTCCTGCCCGATCCCGTGTTTCATGACGTGAAAGTTACCAAGTTCGTCAACCACCTGATGTACGACGGTAAGAAAAACACCGCTTTCACAATCTTCTACTCGGCACTTGAGACCGTGAAGGCCAAGATGCAGAACGAGGAGAAAACCGCTCTCGAAATCTGGAAGAAAGCTCTCGAGAACGTTACCCCGCAGGTCGAGGTTAAGTCGCGCCGTGTAGGTGGCGCAACTTTCCAGGTTCCTACCGAGATCCGTCCCGACCGCAAAGAGTCGATATCAATGAAAAACCTTATCAACTACGCCCGCAAACGTGGCGGCAAGACCATGTCTGACAAACTCGCTGCCGAGATCATGGATGCCTTCAACGACCAGGGCGGTGCCTTCAAGCGCAAAGAGGATATGCACAAGATGGCCGAGGCCAACCGCGCATTCGCTCACTTCCGCTTCTAAAACCTCCGGCCTGCCGGCACGCACACATATATTATATAACGCGCGCACGAGGCGGTGCCAACAAGTTTTCATTGATTTCAAAACAGCTCTCAAATGGCTAAACAAGACGAACAGTTAAAATATACGCGCAACATCGGCATCATGGCCCACATCGATGCCGGTAAGACCACCACGTCTGAGCGTATCCTTTTCTACACCGGTCTTACCCACAAGATCGGCGAGGTTCACGATGGCGCCGCCACCATGGACTGGATGGAGCAGGAGCAGGAGCGTGGTATCACAATCACCTCGGCCGCTACCACCACTTTCTGGAAGTACGCCGGTGACAAATACAAGATCAACCTGATAGATACCCCGGGACACGTGGACTTCACCGTCGAGGTAGAGCGCTCGCTGCGCGTACTCGACGGCGCCGTGGCTACCTTCTGTGCCGTAGGCGGTGTGGAGCCACAGTCAGAGACCGTGTGGCGCCAGGCTGACAAATACAACGTGCCCCGTCTGGGTTACGTGAACAAGATGGACCGTTCGGGTGCCAACTTCTTCGAGGTAGTGCGCCAGATCAAGGATGTGCTCGGCGCAAATCCCTGTCCCATCCAGATTCCTATCGGTGCCGAGGAGACCTTCAAGGGCCTCGTCGACCTGATCACCATGAAGGCCATCTACTGGCACGACGAGACCATGGGTGCCGAGTACAACGTCGAGGAGATTCCCGCCAACCTCCAGGCCGAGGCCGAGGAGTGGCGTGACAAGATGCTCGAGAAAATCGCCGAGTTCGACGACGAACTCATGGAGAAATACTTCGACGACCCCTCGACCATCACCCCCGACGAGATCCGCCGCGCCCTCCGCGCCGCTACCCTGAAAATGGAGATCGTGCCCATGACCTGCGGTTCGTCGTTCAAGAACAAAGGCGTGCAGTGCCTGCTCGACAACGTCTGCGCTTACCTGCCCAGCCCCGTTGACGCCGGTGCCGTCGAAGGTCACGCCATCGACGATCCCGACAAGGTCGAGACCCGTGAGCCGTCGCCCGAGGCACCCATGTGCGCCCTGGCGTTCAAGATCGCTACCGACCCCTATGTAGGCCGTCTCACATTCTTCCGCGTCTACTCGGGCGACGTTGTTGCCGGCTCGTACGTGCTCAACGCCCGTTCTGATAAGAAAGAGCGTGTTTCGCGTCTGTTCCAGATGCACTCGAACAAGCAGAACCCGATGGAGAAGATCGGCTGCGGCGATATCGGCGCCGGCGTCGGTTTCAAGGATATCCGCACAGGTGATACCCTCTGCGACGAGAACCACCCCATCGTGCTTGAGGCCATGGAGTTCCCCGATCCCGTGATTGGTATCGCCGTGGAGCCCAAGACCCAGAAAGACCTCGACAAGCTCGGCGTCGGCCTGCAGAAATTGGCCGAGGAGGATCCTACCTTCCGCGTCGAGACCAACGAGGAGACCGGCCAGACCGTCATCTCGGGTATGGGCGAGCTTCACCTCGACATCATCATCGACCGTCTGAAACGCGAGTTCAAGGTAGAGTGCAACCAGGGTCGTCCCCAGGTTACATACAAAGAGGCCATCACCAAACCCGTCGAGCTCCGCGAGGTATTCAAGAAACAGACCGGTGGCCGCGGTAAGTTCGCCGACATCATCGTGCGCATCGAACCCGTGGACGAAGGCTTTGAAGGTTCGCTCCAGTTCGTCGACGAGGTCAAGGGCGGTAACATCCCCAAGGAGTTCATCCCCTCGATCCAGAAGGGTTTCACCACAGCTATGAAGAACGGCGTGCTCGCCGGCTACCCCGTGGAGAAACTCAAGGTGACCGTGCTCGACGGCTCGTTCCACCCCGTCGACTCAGATCAGCTCTCGTTCGAGCTCTGCGCCATCCAGGCATTCAAGAAGGGTTCGGAGAAGGCAGGCCCCGTGCTGATGGAGCCCATCATGAAGGTTGAGGTCGTAACCCCCGAGGAATCGATGGGTGACGTGATCTCTGACCTCAACAAGCGCCGCGGCCAGGTAGAGGGCATGGAGACAGCCCGCTCGGGCGCCCGCATCGTGAAGGCACAGGCCCCGCTGGCCGAGATGTTCGGCTATGTGACCGCCCTGCGTACCATCACCTCGGGTCGCGCCACCTCGACCATGACCTTCAGCCACTACAGCGAGGTAAGCTCGTCGATCGCCAAGGCCGTGCTCACCGAGTGCCAGGGCCGTGTGGATCTCGTGAAATAACCATACCGTAACAACCGGAGCCGGGGCGGGTCCGGGGCCGCGCCCGAGCCGCCCCCGCACCGATTAAATAACAAACCGCCGCGCTGACAGCAAATGATTCTTGACAGCCGGCACAAATTCAAATCAACTCAATAAAATGAGCCAGAAAATCAGAATCAAACTGAAATCGTACGATCACAACCTCGTCGACAAGTCGGCCGAGAAGATCGTAAAGACCGTTAAGGCCACCGGCGCCGTGATCTCGGGTCCCATACCCCTGCCCACCCACAAGCGCATCTTCACTGTCAACCGCTCGACCTTCGTCAACAAGAAGTCGCGCGAGCAGTTCCAGCTCTCGTCGTTCAAGCGCCTTATCGACATCTACAACTCGACCGCCAAGACCGTCGACGCACTGATGAAACTCGAGCTCCCCTCGGGCGTAGAGGTAGAGATCAAGGTCTGATTTCAGAACAACAAAACCAACGAATCACAACAACAACCAGAAGGCCCGATGACCGGCCGCTGCGCCACGGGGCGCACGCTCTGCGGCGCGATGCAGGTTATGGCCTATAAACCAAACTGAAATGCCAGGATTATTAGGAAAAAAAATCGGAATGACATCCGTTTTCAGTGCCGACGGCAAGAACCTGCCGTGCACTGTTATCGAAGTAGGTCCTTGTGTTGTCTGCCAGGTTAAGACTGTAGAGACCGACGGCTATAACGCCCTCCAGCTCGGCTTCGAGGAGCAGAAAGAGAAACACTGCACCCAGCCTCAGCTCGGTCACTTCAAGAAAGCCGGCACAACTCCCAAGCGCCACTTGGCCGAGTTCAAAGGTTTTGACGGTGAGTACAAGCTGGGCGACACCATCACCGTCGACATGTTCAGCGAAGACGATTTCGTAGACATCGTGGGTACCTCGAAAGGTAAAGGTTTCCAGGGCGTCGTTAAACGCCACGGTTTCGGCGGCGTGGGCCAGGCCACACACGGTCAGGACGACCGTCTGCGCGCCCCCGGTTCTATCGGTGCCTGCTCTTACCCCGCAAAGGTGTTCAAAGGCATGCGCATGGCCGGCCAGACCGGCAACGAGCGCGTGACCGTGCAGAACCTCCGCGTCGTTAAGGTTATCCCCGAATACAACCTGCTGATGATCAAGGGCTCGATCCCCGGTTCGAAAGGCTCCATTGTGATGATCGAAAAGTAATTGTAAACCATCAGGATTCTACGAAATGGAACTCGCTATATACAACATAAAAGGTGAGGACACCGGCCGCAAGGTCATCCTCAACGACGAGGTATTCGCCATCGACCCCAACGAGCACGCCATCTACCTCGATGTAAAACAGTACCTCGCCAACCAGCGCCAGGGTACCCACAAATCAAAAGAGCGCAGCGAAGTCTCGGGTTCTACCCGCAAGCTTCACAAGCAGAAAGGCGGCGGCGGCTCGCGTATCGGTGACATCAACTCGCCGGTTCTCGTCGGCGGTGGCCGTGTGTTCGGCCCCCGTCCCCGCGACTATCGTTTCAAGCTCAACAAGAAACTCAAGGCTCTGGCCCGCAAGTCTGCCCTCTCGCAGAAAGCAGCCGACGGCCAGATCAAGATCGTAGAGGACTTCACGTTCGAGGCTCCCAAGACAAAGCAGTATCTCGCTGTAGCCGACGCCCTCAAGGTAGCCGGTCTCAAGACCCTGCTCGTGTCTGAGAAAATCGACCGCAACGTATTCCTCTCGGCCCGCAACGTGCCCAACACAAACATGATGAACGCCGCCGACGTCAACACATACGTGCTGATGAACAACAACGCGCTGGTGCTCACCGAAAGCGGTCTCGAGATCATCAACAAATTCTAACCAACACGTCGAAACCGAAGAAATGGAATTCTCAATTGAACCAATCGTAACGGAAGCCGCAACCCGGCTCACCGACAAGCTCAATCGCTATACCTTCCGCGTTTCGCCCGACGCCAACAAGTTCCAGATAAAGGACATGGTCGAGAAACTCTACGGCGTGAAGGTTGTCGAAGTCAACACCCAGGTTGTCCGCGGCAAGAACAAGGCCCGCTATACAAAGAGCGGCCTCCTGCGCGGCAAGACCGACAAATGGAAAAAGGCCTACATCACCGTCGGTGAGGGCCAGACCATCGATTTCTACAGCAATCTCTAAAAACAACTAACGTCCGTGATCCGGGAGTGCCCGGAAACAGGCACTCCCGGGTGCCGCGGCCGAGGCGGCGACAAGTGCGCCCCAAGCTATAGCGGCCGGCGCCGGCAGCCCCTACCGGGGCGCCACGCCACAGAGAAGGTCACTGCGCCGTCGGGCGCATACTTCCCGCAGCGGCCCGGCTACCCCGCGGTCACGGACCACAGTCATCAACAAAAAAATGGCAGTAAGAAAATTCAAGCCCACAACACCGGGGCAAAGACACAAAGTTATTGGCGTGTTCAAAGGAGCCATCACTGCTACCACGCCAGAAAAATCTCTTACAGTCGGTAAAAAGAGCTCTGGCGGCCGTAACTCCGAAGGCCACCTGACCACCCGCTACCTCGGCGGCGGTCACAAGCGCAAATACCGTATCATTGACTTTAAGAGAAACAAAGACGGTGTGCCCGCCGTAGTGAAGTCAATCGAGTACGATCCCAACCGTTCGGCCCGCATTGCCCTGCTTTACTACGTAGACGGTGCAAAAGCCTACATCATCGCACCCAACGGCTTAGAAGTTGGCCAGCAGGTTGTTTCAGGCGCAGAGGCCGCTCCCGAGATCGGCAACGCCCTTCCCCTTAACAAGATTCCCGTCGGTACGGTTGTTCACGCAATCGAGCTCCGTCCCGGCCAGGGCGCAGCCATGGCACGCTCGGCAGGCACTTTCGCCCAGCTCGTTTCGCGCGAGGGCGACTATGCCATCGTGAAACTCCCCTCGGGTGAGACCCGCAAGATCCTCGCCACATGCAAGGCTACCATCGGCGTGGTCGGCAACTCCGAGCACTCGCTCGAGCGCTCAGGTAAAGCAGGCCGCTCTCGCTGGCTCGGTCGCCGCCCCCACAACCGTGGCGTTGTAATGAACCCTGTCGATCACCCCATGGGTGGTGGCGAAGGCCGCGCTTCCGGCGGTCATCCCCGTTCGCGCAAGGGCCTTTACTCGAAGGGTCTCAAGACACGCTCGCCGAAGAAACTCTCGTCGAAGTATATCATCGAGCGTCGTAAAAAATAATCGCTAACTTCTAAGAAACTCACATAAAAGCATGAGTCGTTCACTTAAAAAAGGCCCGTTTATCTCGGTGAAGCTCGAGAAGAAGGTCAACGCCATGGAAGAATCAGGCAAGAAGGCTGTCATCAAGACCTGGAGCCGCGCCTCCATGATCGCCCCTGAATTCGTCGGCCACACCTTCGCCGTCCACAACGGCAACAAATTCATCCCGGTCTACGTAACCGAGAACATGGTAGGTCACAAGCTCGGCGAGTTCGCTCCCACCCGTACCTTCCGCGGCCATGCCGGCAACAAGAAAAAATAATGATCGAAAGATCGCATGACTCGTTGACCGACAATTTTTCAAAACGATAAATACTCAATAAAAGCACAATGGGTGTAAGAAAAAGAAACGCAGCTCAGGCCCGCAAAGAGGCTCAGAAAGAGATCTCTTTCGCCAAGCTGACCAACATACCGTCGTCGCCGCGCAAGATGCGTCTGGTGGCCGATCTGGTTCGCGGCAAGGAAGTCTTCCGCGCACTGGGCATCCTCAAGTTCTCAAACAAAGAGGCCGCTGCCCGCCTCGAGAAACTGCTCCGCTCGGCCATCGCCAACTGGGAGGCCAAGAACGACCGCAAGGCCGAGAGCGGCGAGCTCTATATCTCGACTATCTTCGTTGACCCCGCCCCCATGCTGAAGCGCCTGCGCACAGCTCCCCAGGGCCGCGGTTACCGCATCCGCAAACGTGCCAACCACGTAACTCTCGTCGTTGACACAATTGATAAAGACACAACAATCAAAGACTGAGCATGGGACAGAAAGTAAATCCGATTAGCAACCGCCTCGGCGTTATCCGCGGCTGGGATTCCAACTGGTTCGGCGGCAAGAAGTACGGCGATACCCTCCTGGAAGACTCTAAGCTCCGCAAATACCTCAATGTCCGCCTGGCTAAGTCAAGCGTGTCGCGCATCGTCATCGAGCGCACCCTCAAGCTGATCACCATCACCGTGTGCACCTCGCGCCCGGGTCTGATCATCGGCAAGGGCGGCTCTGAAGTCGACAAACTCAAGGAAGAGCTCAAGAAAATCACCGACAAGGATGTGCAGATCAACATCTTCGAGGTGCGCCGTCCCGAGCTCGACGCCCAGATCGTGGCATCGACCATCGCCCGCCAGATCGAAGGCAAGATCGCCTATCGCCGTGCTGTGAAGATGGCTGTCGCAGCCACCATGCGCTCAGGCGCCGAGGGCATCAAGGTGCAGGTATCAGGCCGCCTCAACGGCGCCGAGATGGCCCGCTCCGAGATGTTCAAGGAGGGCCGCACACCCCTGCATACCCTGCGTGCCGACATCGACTACGCTCTCGTAGAGGCCCACACCAAAGTGGGTGTGATCGGCGTGAAGGTATGGATTTGCCGCGGCGAGGTTTACGGCAAGCGTGATCTTGCCCCCAACTTCACCCAGCAGGAGAAGGGCCCCCGCAGCCAGGGCGGCGAGCGCGGCGAACGCCGCCGCGGCGGTTTCCGCAAGCCCCGCAACTCGCAGGCTCCCCGCAACTGATATCCGTTTCGGCAG
>USKE01000019.1 GCA_900555165.1 uncultured Porphyromonadaceae bacterium
TTCTGCTTTTCATGAAGTTGGACTCACTACTTTAGGGTTTAGCGGACAGTAATAAAATTTTTACCGACTGCATACCTTGCAAGCCCAAAAAACGGGGCTGCCCCGCCATCACTGCGGCACAGCCCCGAAACAATCGTGCGTCACCGACGCACTTCCTCAGTAATTAACTGTGTAATCACAAAGAGGGTTGATGCCCGTGCCCTCCGTCATCAAAAGACAGGCACGACATCTGAATAAATCCATTAATTCCAAAAACATGAATTGACAGTGCAAGAACGTCAGAAAAAAGATTTCATAATGATGAAAAGACCTGAATTGCAAACAACCGGTAAAAATTATTTTATCATTACCGATTTCGACCGGTTATTAAAACAAAAGAGATTCTATCGTGATAAAAATGCAAGATTCTTATCGTGATACGCAATTTGTGCGAGTTCTGAATTTTGGTTGTTTAGCGGATTACGGTGCGCCGTGCGCCTGCATTGGCGCACCGTAATCCGTGCTTATATGATATAGCTATGAAAAACAGGTACGTTTTTCAGGGTCGGTTATTTCAGGGTGAAGGTGCCTTTGAGGCCCTGGGCGCAGTTCGGACCGATGAAGAGGTCGAAGTCACCCGGCTCGTTGCCGTAGACAAGGTCAAAGTTATAGAACTTGAGCATGTCGGGGGTGATGTCGAATTTCACGGTGCGGCTCTCGCCCGGTTTCAGCGTCACGCGCTCGAAACCTTTGAGCTCTCTGACGGGGCGCGATACCGAACCAACAAGGTCGCGGATATAGAGCTGTACGGTCTCGGTGGCCTCGCGTTTGCCGGTGTTGGTGAGTTTGACAGAGGCGGTGATGGTGCCGTCCTGTGTCATCTCGTTCGACGAGAGTGCCAGGTCGCTGTAATAGAATGTGGTGTACGTCAGACCATAACCGAAGGGATAGAGCGGTGAGTTGGGCACATCGAGGTACGACGAGCGGAACTTCACGAACTCGTCTGTGCCCTCGGGGAGCGGACGGCCGGTGTTCAGGTGGTTGTAGAAAATCGGGAGCTGGCCAACGTTGCGCGGCATCGACATTGTGAGACGGCCCGAGGGAGATACGTCACCGAAAACCACATCGGCGATAGCATCGCCGGTCTCCGAACCGCCGAACCATACATTGAGGATGGCGGGCACATGCTCGCTTTCCCATGTCATCACGGTCGGACGGCCCGAGAAGTTCAGCATCACGACAGGCTTGCCGGTGGCAAGAAGAGCCTCCATGAGACGTTTCTGCGTGTCTGGCAGGTCAAGTTCGGTGCGCGAGGTTGCCTCACCCGAATATTCCGACGATTCGCCCATAGCGGCGACGATCACGTCGGCCTGCGCGGCGATGGCAAGAGCCTCGTCAAGCATCTCTTTCTCTGAACGCGGGTCGCGCATCTCGCGGCCGAACATGGTCACGTCAGCCTCAAGTTTCGGATCAGACACCACATTACAGCCTTTGGCGTAAAGCACCTCGGCCTTGTCGCCCACGGCATCTTTCAGACCCTGGAACACGGTCTTGTACTTGTCAGATGCGGCAGCCACGGCCCATGTGCCGGGCATGTTGGCGGCAGTATTGGCCAGCGGGCCGACGAGGGCGATTTTCCCCTTCTTCTCGAGCGGGAGGATATTACCCTCGTTTTTCAGGAGCACGAAACTCTTGGTGGCGGCGCGGCGAGCCTCAGCGCGGTGCTCGGGCGTGTAGATGTCGGTCTTCTCACGCGAGAGGTCAAGATATTTGTAGGGATCCTGGAAAAGACCGAGTTTCCATTTGGCCTCGAGGATGCGGCGCACGGCACGGTCAACGTCGGTCATCGACACGCGGCCCTTCTCAAGAGCGCCGCCGATGGTGCCGGTAAAGCCTTCGGCCACCATATCCATGTCGACACCGGCCTTCAGGGCGAGTACCGACACATCCTCCATATCGCCCATGCCATGGGCCATCATCTCCATGATGCCGGTGTAGTCGGTGACCACGAAACCGTCAAAACCCCACTGCTCGCGCAGCACGTCGGTCAGGAGCCACTTGTTGCCGGTGGCGGGAACGCCGTCGATTGTGTTGAACGACGCCATGTATGACCCTGCGCCTGCAAGCACGCCGGCCTGATAGGGTGGGAAATAGTCGTTATACATGCGCTGGCGTGACATGTCGACCGTATTGTAGTCGCGGCCGGCCTCAGGAGCGCCGTAGAGTGCGAAGTGCTTGACGCACGACATGATTTCGTCGGGACGGGTGAGATTGCCCTGATACCCCTTGACCATGGCCTGGCAGATAAGCGCACCCAGATAGGGGTCTTCGCCGTTGCCCTCGGAAACGCGGCCCCAGCGGGCGTCGCGCGAGATGTCGACCATCGGCGAGAATGTCCAGCAGATACCCGAGGCAGATGCCTCGATGGCGGCGATACGGGCCGAAAGCTCGATTTCATCCATATCCCAGGTCATCGACATGCCCAGGGGGATGGGGAACACTGTCTCGTAGCCGTGAATCACATCCATGCCGAAGATCAGGGGTATGCCGAGGCGTGATTCCTCAACGGCCACTCGCTGCAGGTCCTTGATCTTTGCGGCGCCCTTGATGTTGAACACACCGCCTACTTCACCTTTCACGACACGTCCGCCGATATTGCTGCTCTTGGCCTGGCCGGTGACGATGTCGTCGGCGCCGGGGAGGTTGAGCTGTCCGAGTTTCTCGGCAAGCGTCATTTCAGACATCAGTGTGTCGATAAAGCCTTTCATGGTAGCGCCGGGAGCCGGCATGGCGGCCTTCACCGGGGCTTTGCCGCGTGACTTCTTCTTTGCCGCGCCCGCAGCGGGGGCGAGCAGGGCGAGAGCCAGGGCTGAGATAATCAGTTTTTTCATATATTTGTCAGTTACTGAGGTTCCAGTGGTTTATGAGTTACTGAGTGATTGCGGGTGAGGTAAAGCCGAGTTTCTTGAGGCCCTGCTGAATCTCGGGCGCGCCCATAAAGAGTTTCCAGAGCATGCCGGTGCGGTGATTCTCGATCATCGGGGCAATAGTGAGCTGGTCGATGGCAAGATAGCGCGGCAAAGTCCAGTTCTCCTGCTCCGAGAAAGCATCGTAGAAACCGTATTTGCCCCAGATCCAGTCGCCCTTCTTATAGAATCCCTTGAGGGCGGCCATAGATTCGTCGGGTGTGTAGGGGAACGATGACAGCGCGGCAGTCGGGGTGATTACGCCACGGTCGTTGGTGGGGCAGTGTGCCGTGTAGCCCTGGGGCGTGTAGCTTGCCGTCAGGCCCCAACAGTCGGGACCATAGCCCTTATACCCCTTGGGATTCTCAACGCAGTATTTGTAATCGATGAGAGCGTGGTTTTTGTTAAGCTCCCAGTAGTCGCCGTATTGATCCTTGAGGCCGCGGGGGTCGAGGCCGATCCACGAGTAGTGGGCCCAGAAGAGCGGGCCGCCCATCTCCTGGGCGCCGTTATGTTTCAGCACCAGAGGCAGACCGTAGGCTTTCTTGTCAGACACGATGCCGCCCGAACGTGCCCAGCCTTTGTGGTAGCTACACGCCAACGGGCCCCAGCTTTTGGGGTGGGCGCCAGCCGATACGGGGTGTGTCGGCGACGATGCGGCGAGTATATAAGTTATGAGGCATTCGTTGTAGCCTTCGAGGGGGAAGTTCATCTCCCACTCGTAATCGGGCGACCAGTGCCAGTAGATCACATCCTGACCGCCGCGGGTGTACCAGTCGAATTCCATCTCTTTCCAGAGCTTGTCAATGTCGGCGGCGAGGTTCTTCTCGGCCTCGTTGCCGTTCTTGAAATATTCGCGTGTCATCAGCAGGCCAGACATCAGGAACGAGCTTTCCACCAGGTCACCCCCGTTATCTTTCTTGCCGAAAGGTTTTGTGTGGCCGGTCTCACCGTTGATCCAGTGGCTCCAGACGCCATGGTAGCGGTCGGCTTTGCCGAGGAAGTCAACGATTTTCTGCAGGCGTGCCACGCCCTCTTCACGCGGGATGAAACCGCGGTCGATGCCAACGAGCAGCCCGGCGATACCGAAACCCGAGCCGCCGGTGGTGACGATGTTGCTGTCGTTTTCGGGATAATTGTTGTCGAGGTGTATGCGCTCGCGTGCCAGGCCGGAATTGGTTTCGGCACCGTCCCACATATAATTGAGGTGGGCTTTCTGGATATAGTCGAGGAATTCCTCGTCGGATGCGAACGAATCGGGACGCTGTTCGCCATCTTTTGCCAAGACTGTGGGCGTGGATGTTTCGGCCTCAGGAGCGGCCGCTTTTTTCTTACAGCTGCAGACTCCAAGACCAAGAGCCATGACAACAGCTACAGACAACGCCGGGACAAAATGTTTCTTCATGATGCGGAGTAGGTAATAGTATTGTTGAGGTTAGATTACTGGCGAGGTGAAACCGAGTTTCTTCAGGCCCTCCTTGATCTCGGGGGCACCCATGAACAGGCGCCAGAGCAGGCCGGTGCGGTAATTCTCGATCATAGGGGCGATGGTCAGCTGGTCGATTGCAAGGTAGCGGCGGGGTGCCCAGCTCTTTTCCATCGAGAATGCGTCATAGAATCCGTATTTACCCCAGATCCATACATCCTTTTCCCAGAACCCCTTCAGGGCAGCCATTGATTCCTCGGGTGTGTAGGGGAACGACGACAGCGCGGCTGTGGGGGTTATCACACCCTTGTCGTTGTCAGGGCAGTGAGCCGAATATCCATCGGGCGAGTAGCTGGCTGTCAGACCCCAGCAGTCGGGGCCGTAGCCTTTGTACCCCTTTGGATTGGCGATGCAATACTGATAATTTATAAGAGCATGGTTGCGAACCACGTCCCAGTAATTCACATACTGGTCCCTGAGGTCGCGCGGATCAAGGCCTATCCACGAATAGTGTGCCCAGAAGAGCGGACCGCCCATGCCGTGGCCATGGTTGACAACAAGGGGTATGCCGTAGGCCGACATGTTGCTCCTGATATTGCCGCCAGAGGCCCAGCCCTGGTCATAGACTTCGGCAGATACCGGATGTGTAGGCGATGATGCGGCGAGAATATATGCCATCAGGCACTCGTTATAGCCGCGAATGGGCATGTTCATCTTCCAAAGGTAATCGGGCGACCAATGCCAGTAAAGTACCTTCTCGCCGCTTTTGGTGAACCAGTCGAATTCCATCTCCCTCCAGAGCTTGTCGATGTCTGCGGCGAGTTTCATCTCGTCATCGTTACCGTTCTTGAAATATTCGCGCACGATGAGCAGACCCTGCATAAGGAACGAGCTCTCGACAAGGTCAGCGCCGTTGTCTTCTGTGCTGAACGGTTTCACCTTGCCGGTGTTGCCGTCGATCCAGTGGGGCCATACGCCGTGAAAACGGTCGGCCTTACCCAGGAAGTTCACAATTTTCTGCAGGCGCGCCACACCTTCGGCACGCGCGATGAAACCGCGCTCAATAGCCACGACCAGACCGGCGATGCCGAAACCAGAGCCACCGGTGGTGACAATGTGCAGGTCAGACTGAGCGGCACCCTGGTCGAGATGAATGCGCTCGGGGGCGAGCCCTGAATTCTTATTGGCGCCATCCCACATATAGTTGAGGTGGGCTTTCTGTATGAAATCGAGCATTTCGTCGTCAGATGCAAACGACTGTGGGCGCGACATGTCGCCAATCGGGGTCGAGGGCTGGTCGTCACCGCCCGGCTGCTCGGGCACATCGGGTTTTTCCTCCGGTGTTGGGTTCACGGGGGGCGCGGGTTCGTTATCCTCGCCACAGCTTGTGGCGACAAAGCCCAGCATGACCACTGCAAACGCAGAGAGAAGGTATTTCTTGAAGTTCATGGAAATTATCGTTGAGGATTGCAAATTATTCGTTTATTCAGCCGAGTATTAAACGGAATTAATTGTCTTATAGTCTCTTATGAGGTTATATATAATGTTAAAAAACATGTTGGAAAGGTTAAAAAGAAGGCAGTAGGCCGGCCGTGACCGGCCTACTGCTCAATATTATCATATATATTTCAGCCGGAAATTACTTCTGGGCAAGAGCCTCTTCGAGCGAGGTGAACGGCTCGTATTTCAGGGTCACTGCCAGAGTCTCCTGCTCGGTGGGGATGGGATAGTAGGCAAGAGCCTCGCTCCATCCGCGAGAACCAAGCACTGAGGCGGCCTCGCCTGTGCGAACCAGATCACAGTAGTGTTCGCCCCACTCGCCGCAGAATTCCATACGGCGCTCGTCGAGGATCTGCTGCACGGTCACGCCTGAGAGTTCGGGCATATTGGCGCGGCTGCGTACCAGGTTGAAAGGAGCATCGCCGTTCTGGCTCTGGCGAACCTTGGCCTCGGCGTTCATCAGCAGAACATCGGCGTAACGCATGATTCGCACGTTGTTGTTCTGTCCGTAACCGGTGCGGCCCGGGGTGAGCTGGTTGATGGGCAGGTAATGCTTGCCGTTCCATACAGAGGTGTTCAGCGGATTGCCGGGCATGCCCACTGCGTCGCCGTCGCGTGTTGTCGTGCCGCCGCGGAGGAACGAAGTCTCGTCGCGGACAGTCTCGCCACGTGCTGCGGCCCACTGGAGGAACGTGTCATAATAACCCTGGAAGGTCCAGCCACCTACGTTGAGGCCCAGAGTGGCGTTCGACAGCGACGGGCCTGTGCAGGCGAAGAACTGGTCGACGCCGACATATTCGCCGTCGCCCACGCCGAAGTCAGATACCTGGCACTCCATCAGCGACTCGTTGCAGAGACGTCCGGGAATCTTGAACAGCTCATAGAAATCATTGTAGAGCTCGAATTTGCGCGATTCGATAATGGCGTTGGTGAGTTCGGCAACCTTGGCATAATCCTTTTTGTAGAGATTTACCTTGGCGGCAAGTGCCATTGCCGAGTAGCCCGAGAAAGCACCGATATGCTCCATCTCGTTGGGGCGCACCAACGGAGTGTTGTCCATGGCATACTGCAGATCCTGAAGGATGTACTCCCATACGACCTCTTTCTTCGAGGGACGCAGGTTCGACTGCTCGTTGTATGTCATGATGGTGACGTCGCCGAACATCTGGGTCAGACGGAAGTAGGCCAGCGCGCGGATGGTACGCACCTCGCCGCAGTAACTGCGGTACTTCTTCATGTCAGCGTCGTTCTTGATATTGGCGGCATAGGCGTCAAGCGACTCAAGGGCGCGGTTGCAGACCTTGACCATACCGTAATACTGTTTCCACATCTCGTTGGTGCCCCACCACGAGGGGTTGTAGACATATTTGTCCATAGCCACCAGGTCACCCTGGTCGTCGACACGGCCCGACCAGATGTCGCCGTCGCGCATGTTGGTGAGCAGGTTGATGATCCAGTGCATGTTGCCTGTGCGGATCTTTGCGTAGCAGCCTGATACGGGCTGGTACATGTCAGAGATGTTGGTGTAGTCGACATCCTCCGAGGGGACGGTGTTTTCCGGCTCGATGTCGAGGTAGTCGCATGCTGTGAATGCTCCGGCAGCCAACACGACCGCAGCGGTTGCGAATATGTTTTTAATGAATTTCATTTTCATGATGATTTAAAAGGTCGGCAAATGTTAGAAGTCGATCTGGAGACCAAACGTGTAGGTGGCGGCCAGAGGATAAACCTCGGTATCCCAACCTTCGGGATCTGAGAGTTCGGGCGAGAAACAGTCTGCCGAGAAGAATGTGGCAGGACGGTCGGCCGTGAGGCTCAGACGGATGCCGGGCAGGGTGTAGTTGCCCATCTTGATGTTCCGGAAGGAATAACCTACGGTGATGTTCTGGATGCGGAAGAAGTCAGCCGAGTTCACGAAGTACGAGTTTGATGCTGTGGCTGACGAAGATACGTTCCAGCTCTTGAGCAGGGCTGCTGCCGAGGGATGCTCGTTTGTCGAACCGGGGCCGGTCCAGCGATTGTCGAACTGCTGTTTGGTGAAGTTGTACTGCGACTGGGCGTAGCGGAGCTGGCTCTTGCGGTTGAACATCTTGGCTCCATGCTGGCCGTAGGTGCTCAGGCCGAAGTCGAGGCCTTTCCAGGTGAAACCGAAGTTGATGCCGTAGGTGAAAGTGGGCAGATAAGAACCAAGGGTCACGCGGTCGTCGCCGTTGATCTCGCCGTCGCCGTTCACATCCTGATAGATGAAGTCACCGGGTTCGCAGCCGTTCTTCACGGCGATGGGGTCGGCAGCAACCTGCTCAGGCGTCTGATAGATACCGATTACCTTGTAACCGTAGAACGAGTTGATGGGCTTGTCGATCATGTTGATGGTCTTGCCGCCGATCAGGTAGGGAAGGCCGTGGAGTTCCTTGACGCGGTTGTGGAGTGTAGAGAAGTTGAAACCGGCATAATATTTGAATTCGCCGACCTGGTCGTTCCAGTTGATCGAGAAATCAACACCCGAGTTGAGGATCTTGCCCCAGTTGCCTGCAAGCGTGGCGTTCTCGAAGGGGATAAGCGGAGAGATCACGGCATCGTTGGTGATGCGGTGGAAATAGTCGATGTCGGCGGTCAGGCGCGAGTTGAGGGTCGAGAATGTAAGACCTACGTTAGCCTCGCTTACCTTCTCCCATTTGAGCCATGAGAAATAAGAGGTGTTGGCATAGCCGGGGACGATAACACCGGGGGTGGTGCCGGCAGAACCGAAGCTCCCTCTGTAGCCGTTGCCGACATTCACACTGTTGAAACCCGATGATGCGGCCACGTGGTCGTTACCGAGCATACCCCAGCTGGCGCGGAGTTTCAGGAAGTCAACCCATGTCTGGTCTTTCATGAACTGCTCGTTCGAGATATTCCATGCGGCGCCTACCGAGGGGAAGTAGCCCCATTTCTCCTGGTACTTCGAGGTACCGTCGGCACGGAAGGTGAACATAAGCAGATAGCGGCTGTCGAAGTCATAGTTCAGACGGGCGAAGATCGACTGGCTGCGGTAGCGTGTGCCGCCGTCGCTGGCGACAGGTTTCGACTCTGCAGTCGACTGGCCGAGATACCACCACCATACTTTGTCGAAGGGAACGCTCTCGGCCGAGCCGCCCAGATAATCCCAGCGGTCCTGGCGCATGGAGTAGCCTACCATTGCACCCCATGAATGTTTGCCAGCCTTGTCGCGGTATGTCAGCACATTGTCCCATACCCATTTTGTCCACTGGTCAGAAGACTTCGAGAGATTCGACTGCTCGCGGCGGCTGCCGTCAGTGATATAATAAGGTATGTTCATGGTCTTGCCGCGGGAAGAAGCGTAGTCGTAACCGTAGCTTGTGCGGAAGTTGAGTTTCGAAGGGAGAATGGTGAAATCTGCGAAGAAGTTGGTCATGGCCTGGTATGACTCAGAGCGGTTGTCGTAGTAGTCGGCCGTGGCAACAGGATTGTAGATGTTGTTGGTGATACCGAGAACCTCGGGTGAAGCGTATTTCACGGGATAGGTGGGAGCGTAGTCCTCATCCATCACAGGAAGGATTGAAGGTGTGTTGAACGCCTGCTGGAAGGCGGCATTGTTGGAACCGCGTTTGCTTGACTGCGAGAACACGCCGTTGAAACCGACTTTCAGCCAGTTTGTGGCGTCATACTCCAGCTGGGCGCGGAAGTTGAGACGGTTGTAGTCGTTGTTGGCCTTCAGGATACCGTTCTGATACAGGTAGCTCATACCTAAAGAGTATGTGGCACGCTCGCCGCCGCCCGAAATGTTGAGGGCGTGGTTTGTCATGACGGCCGTGCGCAGAATCTCGTCGTACCAGTCGGTATCAGCGTTGAACTGATAGATGCCGTTGGCGGGATCATACTTGCCGCCGAAACGGTCAACTGATGCTTGCAGCATCGGAGCGTAAGCTTCGGCATTGGCTTCGGTAAGCATCTGCGCATATTCGGCTGAGTTGGCCATTTTCAGCACATTGGTCGCTTTCTGGATACCCACATAACCGTTATAGGTGACTTTCGCCTTCTGGTTCTTGGCACCTTTCTTGGTGGTGATGAGCACGACGCCGTTGGCGGCCTTTACACCATAGATGGCGGCAGCCGAGGCATCCTTCAGGATCGACATATCCTGAATGTCATCATTGTTGAGGAAGTTGATGTTGTCATAGAACACTCCGTCAACAACATACAGGGGGCTCGAGTTCGAGAACGAACCGATACCGCGGATCTGCACGGTGGGGCCATTGCCCGGGCCACCTGAATTAAGGATGTTCACGCCGGGAACCTTGCCGGTAAGAGCGGCCATGGGCGATGCCGACGGGATATTGGTCAGTTCATCACCTTTAATTACAGTAATAGGAGCGGTAAGGTCTTTGGCCTTGGCCGAACCGTAACCGATGACCACGACCTCGTCGAGTTTGAGGGCGTCGTCGTGCATCTCGAGGCTGATGTTCGAGCGGCCGCCGACTTTCACCTCTTCGGTAGCCATGCCGAAGTAACGGAAGGTCAGCACACCGTTGTCAGGGACATCGGCGATGGTGTAGTTACCGTCGATGTCGGTGGTTGTGCCTCGTGATGTGCCGTTAAGAAGCACCGAAACGCCGACGAGTGGCTCGCCACCCTTCTCGGTCACAGTTCCACTCACTGTCACTGATGCCAGCGCCGTCATGACGCCGCTCACGAGCAAAAAGAGGAACGCAAGAAAATGTTTCTTCATTTTACTGAGGAATTAGTTAAGGTATTAGGGTTAATTAATTATGAGTATGTTGAGAGAAACGTCTGAAACGGAACGGCTGCCTCAAGTGGCGGCGCGCTATCTGAAAACTGACATTTACCGTGCGTCCGGGTTGCTTACATAATCATGATTCTGCAACAGCGGATGCCGAAACGCGTGGCCGAAATTCGGAGATGCCCGGTTTCAAGACGCCGCAAAGTTAAATCAAGGGCGACTTGAGCGCCAAATTTTATTCTACTACAATGCTACTTCATGCTGTACAACATATACGTCATTCACACTTCATTATATCATATTTCTTTAATTATTAGAAAGTTAAATTTGTAATTTTTTGTTGAATTATTTTGTAGTATTGTTGATTTTTGTTAATTTTGCCACACCATGAAAACAGCGCCCATACACACCGAATACAGATACACCAAGACACTGTCATTGTGGCTTTGCATGATTTTTGCCATCATAAATGCCGCCGGCGCCACCTTTCTGCCGGTGGTGACCAACTTCAGCGCCCGCCAGTATTCAGGCCAGCTGCAGAACTGGGGCGCCACACAGATGCCTGACGGCACGATATGCGTGGCCAACAATGACGGCGTGCTCACATTCGACGGCTACACCTGGCGAAAATACCGCGTGCCGGGCAACCATATCGTCAGGTCGGTGATGGCCGACGGCGAAAGGCTGTATGTAGGTTCGTTCGAACAGTGCGGTTACTTCGAGGCCGGCGCCGACGGTCACTGGCGGTACAGCTCAATCTCTGACACACTGCCGGCAGGCACATTGAACGATGATGAATTCTGGAACATCGTCAAACTGAAAGGAACAATCTATTTTCAGTCATTCGAGAACATCATGGCATACGAGCCGGCAAACCACAGAGCCAGTCTTCTCTCCAAAAAATTCACAGACAAGACACGCTCCGGTTCCATGAGGCCGCTATATATATTCAATCACCGCGACAGACTCAAGGTACAGGAAATCGGGGGCGGTCTTTTCACACTAACGCCACAAGGCTGGCACCAGACATCGACAATGGCAGACTCGGGCAGCGGAATAGTGGCCATACTCGGCGACCTGGCGGTCACCGAGTTCGACGGGCTTAAACGAATCATGCCCAACGCCACCCTCCTCCCCTTCCCTACCGAAGTCGACGCCAGCCTCAGACGCGACCAGACCAACCGTGCGGCCACCAACCGCCGGGGCGATATTTTCATCGGCACCATCAGCGGCGGTGTCTATGCCCTCGACCGCACCGGGCGGCTTATCTGGCACATATCGTCGAACAGCGGACGCCTCGGCAACAACTCGGTACTCGGCCTGTTTGTCGACCGTCAGGAAAACCTGTGGGTGTGTCTTGACGACGGAATCTCGCTGATTCACACCGGCAAACCATACATGACCCTTCAGCCCGAGGCCGGATTTGAAGACATCGGCATGGTCTACGGTGTGGGGCGTGCCACCGACGGACGCCTGATAGTGGCCGCCAACCAAGGCGCCTACGGATTCAACGACCATGCGCCGGGCAACTTCCAACTCCTCACGGGAACACGCGGGCAAAACTGGTGTGTGCGTCAGTTCGACGGACAGACATTCATCGGCAACAACATGCACACGTACGAACTCATGCCCGACGGGAGCACCTCGATTGTGGCAGGGACGGCGACCGACATGAAAAGCGGCATGATACACAACACCCGCGTAATCGTGCAGTCGTCATATTATACAATGAGTATATATACGCGCCCAGACGGACGATGGCGCCTGCAAAACGAGGTCAAAGGGTTCGGCGCACCCGTCAGACAGGTGGAAATAGCGCCCGACGGCACAATCTGGACCACCCACATGACGCGTGGAGTCATGCGCACTCGCCTGAACGCCGCCCTCGACAGCGTAATCGAATCGCATAACTTTCTGTCACTGGCGGCCGATTCCGTGCCGTGCATGTGCTATATCCTGAATATCAGGGGCAATGTGCTGTTTACCGACGACAGTCATTTCTACAGCTACAGCGAATCTGACAACAGTTTCACCGTCAACGCCGAATACGACAGCCTTTTCCACTGGATCAACAAGCCACGCAGAGCCACCCATATCGACGACAATCACTTCTGGATTGCCGCTGCCGAGGCATATTATCTGATCCGCCACGAAAACGGCACATACAAGAATCTGCTCACAATCTCGCTCGACAATTTTCCACGTGCCATAAACGACCTTGTGGCCGGCGTTTTCGCCGACAGCGACGGCATCAGCTATTTCAATCTCAATGGCGGCATAGGGCGTATTGACATCAGGGATCTGGCGCCCGGCGTCAACGATTTCAAACCCAGTCTGCGGATAGGCTCGGTAGGCTACGACTCCCCCGCCGGAGGATTCGTGGAACTCCCCATAGCCGACACCGGCCACATCCCCCAGGCCGAGAACGGCAGCATACACATAACACTGTCGTACCCCGAATTCAGCCATCACCCTCTGCGCTACCGCTTCAGACTTGAAGGAGACGGGCAGGTCAAAGACTCGGTCACCACAGTGCCCGAGCTGGGGTATCCCAACCTTGCGCCCGGGACATACAGCCTGCACTGCGAGGTGCTCGACGAGAACTCGGACATACTCGACTCGGTGGATTACAGTTTCAAGGTACCGCGCCCGTGGGCGTTAAGCTGGTGGGCCATACTGATATACATACTGCTCAGCGCCGGCAGCGTGATGCTGGTTATGAGAATATATACGCGCCGACGCCTTAACGAGGTGCGCCGCAAGATTGCCGAAGAGCGCGCCCAGCACGATGCCGAGATTCACAAGCAGCAGCTCGTCATAGCCGAGCAGCAGAAACAGATCCTTGAAAAAGAGCTCACCGAGAAAGGAAAGGAGCTTGCCTCGATGGCGCTCGACGCCTATTCGCGCCAGCAGGTGATCGACCAGTTGCGCGAGTCGCTCAAGGACGCCCGCGGCAAAGGGGTCTCCAATGCCGGCACGGTCAAGGCTCTGAGCGCGCGCCTGCAGGAACTGAGTACCCGCGAGGGGGGCGGCGGCGAATTCTGGAGCATGTTCGAGCAGAATTTCGACCTCATACACGAGCATTTCTTCAGGAATCTGCGCAGACAGTTCCCGAACCTCACGTCGGGCGACCTGCGGCTGTGCGTGCTCATACGCATGAACCTGTCTACAAAAGACATAGCCCGTTTCCAGGGGCTTACCGTGCGCGGCATAGAGACAGCACGCTACCGCCTGCGCAAGAAACTCGGACTCGACTCCGACGCCAACATCACCGACTTCCTCATCGATTTCGGCGACGACCATGCCACCCGGCAACCCGACTGACCCCCGCCCGGCAGGCACACTTTTGCCACTGACACCCTCAGAATCATTTGAGGTTGTTGAAAGGTTATTGGTGTTAGGTAAACCTGTTTAGGTTATTGATTCCATTGTAGGGTCGCTACATGTAGC
>USKE01000020.1 GCA_900555165.1 uncultured Porphyromonadaceae bacterium
CCGTAAACACGGGGCGGGGGGGCACCTGATGCCACACCGCCCTTATCTTTTTTGCCATTGCACTTTTAGCGGCGCGGGTCTGGAAGGTCTTTAGGGTCTTTAAGGTCGTTAAGGACTCTAATGACCCTAAAGACCCTAAGGACCTTATAGCCATTAAAGACCCTATGCTGCCGGGCTGCCGGGCTGCGCTGTCAGGGGCGCGGGGCGCCGGGGGGAAGGTCGGTCCACTCCACGTCCTCGATCTGCGATTCGGTGTAGACGGTGCGGGTGGTGTCGTCGGTGCCGGTTTCGGTGGTGCGGGTGGTGTCGGTTTCCACCGTTATTTCATGGAACTTGACATATTCGCCCACCTCGGGGTCGATTTTCTTGCGCTTTTTTTCGGCGGGTCTTGACCATCCCCCTTTGCGGCGGCTGTCGCGCGGAGTGTCTTCCCTGTCGGCAGTGGAACCGCCGAACATCTGGTTTATATAATCCTGCTGGCGTTTCTTGATGTTGCCCATCACGCGCCACAGGCGCCACAGGGGCCATACCACCACAAAGATAAAGAACAACAGCAGGGCGAATCCGAAGAATCCCATATACGGTAAGGTGTATGTTTGTGTGTTGGAAATGTCAGCCGCGGATGGCGTCGGCCTTGTGGCGTGCGCCGGGGTTGATCCACGACAGTATGATGTAAAGTATGATGGTGTAGGCGAATCCTTCCACGCCCCAGATTGCCACGAATGCTATGGCGGCGATTATAAGCACATAGCGCTCGAAATTCTCGCCGAATCTGAAATTCTTGAGTTTCAGGGAGAACATGCGGCGGTTCGATACCATCAGCAGTGCCACCGAGACGATTACGGCGCACACAATGAGGTTGCCCCAGTAGACATGGGCGTGCATCCAGTCCATGCCGTGGCTCTGCATCCATGCGGTGGCGCCGATCCAGAAGATGGCGTTGGCCGGAATGGGCAGGCCCTTGAATTCGGTTGCCTGCGAGTCGTCGAGGTTGAACTTGGCGAGCCTGAGGGCTCCCATGGCGGGTATGAACAGCGCCACGAACGGAATCCACCAAGATCCGGTCCAGATGCCCAGGATGTTGTAGAGCAGCAACGATGGTGCCACACCGAAACTTACAAGGTCGGCCAGCGAGTCGAGTTCCTTGCCAAGCGGCGAGGGGGCATGGAGCCAGCGGGCTGCCGCGCCATCGAAGAAGTCGAATACGGCGGCAAGCCCCACAAGTATCCAGGCCATCTGACGGCCGTTCAGGCCGCCGAGAGCCTCGATGTCGCTGTCGAACGAGAATGAACAGATGCAGGCCAGACAGCCCGACAACAGGTTGCATGTCGTCAGGAAGTTGGGTACGGAAGTTATGATGCGTCGGAACATTGTTGTCAGGGAATGAGTTTGCCCACCTGGGTGACGCCGCCGATGGTCGCGTCGCCTATCTTGACCATGATCTGTGTGCCCAGAGGGAGGTACAGGTCGATGCGCGAGCCGAATTTTATGAACCCCATGTGATCTTCAATGGATGCCTCGTCGCCGGGTTTGGCATTGGTGACGATGCGGCGCGCCATGGCGCCGGCCACCTGACGCATGAGCACTTCCTGTCCGGAGGGAGTGCGGATGACCACGGTAGAGCGTTCGTTTTCGGTGGATGACTTGGGGAGGTATGCCGCCATGAAACGGCCGCTGTGGTGACGGGCGTAGATTACCTCGCCGTCGACAGGGAACCAGTTGGCGTGCACGTTCAGGGGCGACATGAATACCGACAGCTGGATGCACCGGCATTTCAGGTACTCGCTTTCGTATGTTTCCTCAAGCGCCACGACTTTGCCGTCGGCGGCCGAGACTACGGCGTTTACGGGATTGCCGGGGAACTGGCGTCGCGGTGAGCGGAAGAAATTGACCACCAGAAAGTAAAATACAGCCGAGATGACGGTCACGCTTGCCCACAGCCATACAAGACGGGCGCACCACACCCACAGCGGGATGTTGATTACCAGCAGCCCGGCAAGCAGGATGATGAGTATGTTTGTGCCTTCGCGATGTATCTTGACTCTCATGGCGTATCTGTAGTGACTACAAAGGTAATGTAAAAATCCGACTTAACCGTGGTGAAATTGCAAAATCTACGTGTTTTATGTTAATTTCACATACATTTCACACATTTGCAGGCGGCTAACGCGGTGGAGAGGGGCTTTGGGGTCTTTAAGGTCTTTAAGGTCTTTAGGGTCTTTAAGGTCTTTAGGGGCGAGGAGGGGGAGGGAGATTGGAAGGGGATGGGTTATCGGGGGGCGATGCGGCGCCAGAGCATGCGCCACCAGCCGGGGAGGGTGGTGGAGATGTCGCTTTGCAGCGGGTCGGTAAACGACGGCAGGTGCACGGCCTCGCCGAACTGTGACGGGTAGATGAGCAGAAGGTTGTTGTTGGCGAAGTAGCGGTGGAGCAGGCCGGGGAGGTCACCCATGTCGGTTGTGCGGCTCACCGAGTTGGCACGGGCGGTGACCACCACAACAAGATCGTCGTCGAGCACCTTGCCCGCCTGGAGGACGAAATCGTCCATGCCGTTGGTCTCCACATATTCGTGGCGCACGCCAAGTCCCTCACGGTGGATGAGTCCGCGCAGCAGGGGGCGCTGTTCGGCTGTGGCGCAGAATATCACGCGGCAACCGATCTCCTGCGCCAGCGAGGCCACCGAGAGCACCCACTGAGTGAAACCGGTCTCGTAATGGGCCTTTTCGGGCAGGAAGACCATAATGCGCGTTACGGTATTGACGGGGATGTAGCACCGCGATATGGCTACCATGCGGTTGGTGCCTTTGAGCAGTCCTTCGAGTTTCAGACCGAGGTACGAGTCTATGACGGTATCCTTGCGGTGCATGCCAACCACCACCTGGGTGATGTCGCGCTCCTCGATGGTGTTGAGGATGCCCGTGGCGGTGTTCAGGTCGTAGCGCTCGATTCCCTCCATGGTCACGTCGGCGCCCGAGGCCGCCTGCTGTGCCAGTCTCAGCGAGTTCTGCCCCATGGCCTTCGACGATGCCGAGTTTGAGTTGCGCACATGCAGGGCGAAAAGCCTGTCGGCGTGGCGGCCGGTGCGGCGCCGGCGCATAAGCAGGGCCAGTTCGGCCAGCGAGGCGGCTGTGATCGGGTTGGATACCGGAACGAGTATATGCTCCTCTTTGCGCGCGGATGTCTCGGTATCGCCGGCGGCGTTCTCTTCGCTTAGCGAGCGTATGCTGATTTTGGCTGCGGCCTCTGATGTCAGCATCGGCGCGATTGCGCAGGTGACAAGGATCACGAGCACCGTGCCGTTGAGTATGGTTTCGTCCATCATGCGCGAGCCGTCGGGGAGCACCATGTTGTAGCCGATGGTCACCACGGCCAGCGCCACAGCGGTGTGGGCGGTGGTGAGGCCGAACATCATGCGGCGGTCGCACCCCTGCATGCGGTAGGCTTTCTGGGCCAGAAACGCGGCAAGCCATTTGCTCACAAGTGCCACCACAAGCATTATCAGCGCCACAAGAAGGGTGTTTCCGTGGAAAATCACGGCGACATCTATCATCATGCCCACCCCGATCAGGAAATAGGGTATGAAAAGGGCATTGCCCACGAACTCGATGGAGTTCATCAAGGGGGAGTTTGCCGGCACATAGCGGTTTATCACCAGACCGGCGAAGAATGCGCCCAGCACAGGCTCAAGGCCGATCAGCCCCGACACCCATGCCGAGAGGAATACCAGCGCCAGGATGAAGACGTATTGGGTGACTTTCTCGCCGTAATTCTTGAAGAACCAGCGTGTAAGCCGCGGATATGCATACAGCACCGCGCCGCAGTATATACCCAGCTTGACCACGAGCCATGCCATGGCTCCGGGCTGGAAAGCGCCAGTGGCGTGTATGTTTACCGCCGCCGCCAGCACCAGCAGGGCGCCGATTACGGCTATGATGGTTCCCACCACCGAGATAAGCACCGCCGGGGCCTTGGTGACGCCGAAACGCGCCGCCACGGGGTAGGCTATCAGCGTGTGCGAGGCGAACATCGACGCCAGCAGGAAAGCCGTAAGCCAGCCTGTGTGCAGCATCCACACGCTGGCGGCCACACCCATAACCATCGGTATGAAAAACGTGAGCACGCCGAATATCATGCCGCGCCTGAGGTTCAGCCGCAGGTGATACATGTCGATCTCAAGTCCGGCCAGGAACATCAGGTACAGCAGACCCACCTGCCCGAAAATCTCGAATGAACTGTCGCGGTCGAGAATGTTCAGGCCGTATGGCCCCACGATGATTCCTGCGGCTATCATCCCCACGATGTGGGGTATCTTCAGCCTGTTGAGAATCACCGGTGCCAGAAGTATTATGACCAGCACTATCAGAAAGATAGCTACCGGATTTGATACCAGGGGGTTGATGGCGGTTGGCTTTTAGGTAATGATGTTGATGTCAGACGAAATTCCCGGCGTCCGGGAACCTGATTCAGCGGTTGGCCAGGATATATTCGGCAATCTGCACGGCGTTGAGAGCGGCGCCTTTGCGGATCTGGTCGGCTACGGTCCAGAATGTGAGGGCGTTGTCGTCGGCGAGGTCTTCGCGCAGACGTCCCACATACACTGGGTCGGTGTGGGCCAGGTCGAGCGGCATGGGATAGATTTTGGCGGCGGGGTCATCCATCACCACCACACCCTGGGCGGCGGCGAACGCTGCGCGGGCCTGGTCGACGGTTATGCGGTCGCGTGTCTGCACCCAGATTGCCTCTGAGTGGGCGCGCATCACCGGCACGCGCACGCAGGTGGCGCTTACACGGATGTCGGGGCGGTGCATGATCTTGCGTGTCTCGTTTACCATCTTCATCTCCTCTTTGGTGTACCCGTTGTCGGTGAAGACGTCGATGTGGGGAATGACGTTGCCGGCAAGCTGTGCCGAGAATTTCGACACGACCGGTGTCTCGCCGCGAGAGAGGGCTCCGTACTGTGCCCACAGCTCGTCCATGGCGGCCTGTCCGGCACCCGAGGCGGCCTGATACGTGGCCACACGGATGCGGGTGATGGGCGAGAGGTCATCGATGGGCTTGAGGGCCACCACCATCTGTATGGTGGTGCAGTTGGGGTTGCCGATGATGTGGCGGGGGGCGTCGAGGGCGTCGGCACCGTTCACCTCGGGCACCACCAGAGGCACGTCGGCGTCAAGACGGAAAGCCGACGAGTTGTCGATCATCAGTGCGCCGTGGCGTGTGATGGCATCGGCGAAGTCGCGTGATGTGCCGGCTCCGGCCGAGGTAAAGGCGATGTCGATGTCGCGGAAATCGTCGTTATCGCGCAGTTCCTTGACGGTGACGGCGTTGCCCCGGAATGTATATTGCCGGCCGGCCGAGCGGGCCGAGCCGAAAAGCGTCAGGTTGTCAACCGGAAAGTCACGCTGCTCAAGCGTGCGCATGAGTTCCTGTCCAACGGCGCCTGATGCGCCGACAATAGCTATGTTCATCTTTCGGAATATTGTCTTTGCTGATGTGTGCTATCCTCTGATAATGAGTGATATGTGCGGTTTGCCGAAGGGCGCGCCGCTTATTCGCTGCAAAATTACAAAAAAATCATGAAATTTTTTACCGGCGGGTTAAACCTTTGGGCGCGCCGGGCGTCTAACCATCGTAGATTAAATTAAAGCAATAGATATATAGCCCGACTCATCACCTGACGGTGTGCTTCAAACAAAGCCGTCTGCGGGCATCCGGAACCAGAGACAGTCCACCGTCGTTACGGTGGGCTGTCTTGCTTTTGTGCCTACCGGCCCGTGATGCGGAAGAGCAGGCTGCGTATGCGCGTGCGCAGGGGAATGCCGATGCGGTTGCAGCGGCAATATTCTACGGCCATCGCGTGGCGGTCGCGGGCGCGGGCCTTTCGGGCGAGTCCTATTACGTATGCGGCGTGACGCCGCAGCGAGGGGATGTCGCGCGGGCTGAGCACGAATTTTCTGGCCAGGTCATGGCGCAGACGCAGTGTGCCCATATTGAAGTCAAAAGCCTTTACGGGGTCGGCGGTCGAGGTCATCTGGTCATGCCCGACACGGTAGGCCATCATCGGTTCGTCGATGTAGCAGACATCACCCTGCTCGGCGAGCAGGCACATCAGCTGCAGGTCCTCGCAAGGATAGTCGGGATTGGCGAACCATTCGGGGTTGTCCTTTACCGTGTGCTGTGTCACGTCGGCCCGGTAAACCGCCGTGCACGAGTGGATTACCATGTGGTCTCCGGCATCGAGGATGGGAACGATCATGTCGAGTCCCGGCACACGGGCTCGGAGCAACGGCGAATCATGCGGGTTGCCCGAGGGATGTGCCAGGCCGGTGTTGGCGTCGAGGTATCGCCAGTCGGTATGAACCAGAACAATGCGCGAATCGGAATCGAGTATGGCCACCTGCCGTGCCAGCTTGTCGGTGCGGGTCCAGTAGTCGTCGCCGGCGAGGTCGGCGATATACTTGCCGCGGCACCGCATCATGGTGGTGAAGTAGTTGTCGCGTGCGCCGAGGTTGTGGCTGTTTCGGTGATATTTTATGATTTCGGGGTAGCGGGCCGCATAGCGCTCGCATACGGCGGGTGTGGAATCGGTCGAGCAGTCGTCTGAAAGGCATATCTCGATTGCAAAATCCGTTTTCTGCGCCAGAATGGAGTCAAGTGCCGTCGGCAGGGTATCGGCCTGGTTGTAGGTGGTGATCAGCACCGACACCTTCGGCCTGGGTTCCGGCGGCATAATCGGCGTGCTTGCGGATGGTGTCGCAGTCACGGTGTCAGTCTTTTAATGTCGGTTTTGAAGAAGGGTGCCATTAGTATGCCCAGCCCCCGGCCGCCAAGCGCGGTATAGCGGAACGCGAAATCCATCAGTACGCGTCTGAATCCGTGGTAGCGCTCTTTTACCTTGCGCATCAAGCGTATGGCTTCTTCCGGATTCCCCTCTGCGGCATAGAGGCCGGCCAGGTGCGCGCGTCTGAGGTCAACCACGTCAGTAGGCATATCCTCATAGTAGAGGGTGTGCTCTATGCGGTCAAGCGACGCCTCCCAGCGTTCGGCCGACGGCGAGAAGGCCTCGCCGGTCATGGAGTTCACACGGCAGATGACGTTGACCGTGATGTCGCCCTGTAGCTTAAGCATCGATGGCTCCATCATCAGCAGGCGTGTGCCGAGTTCTATGTCATCCCAGCCCAGGTCATTGGGATCCCACCCACCGGCAAGGCGGAACATTTCGGTGCGTGCCGCATATCTCTGCGTGGCCATGGATCCGTGCAGTATGTTATGCCAGATCGGACGCGTGACATAGAACCGGTGTCGGCCGTTTTTCTTGTTCAGTTTAGTCATGGTGACATCCCAGCCGACAATGTCATACCCCTTGTCAAGAGCCTCGACCGCGCGCTGGGCATGCGCGGGGGTCATCAGGTCGTCAGAGTCGAAGAACATTGTGTAGGGGGTTGTCACCTCTTCCAGACCGCGGTTGCGGGCCGCGGCGGCGCCGGGTACCGGTTCGGTGACCACGGTGACCCTGAATCCCGGGCCCTCGCAGTGTTCCTTCCAGGCCTGGAGCACGGCGAGTGTGCCGTCGGTGGATCCGTTGTCGACGAGAACTACATCAAGCGGGCGCAGACGCTGTTTGTGTACGCTGTCAAGCGTGGCGTCTACTATGCCGGCACGGTCTTTGACCGGAATTACTATGGTAAGTTTTGCTTTGTCTTCCATGTGTCGGGAGAGAAATCTGTAGATGTTGTGGTTATGGGGTTTCGCAGTAGGCCAGTGCGCCGACGCAAAGATGTTTCAAGGCGGGGAAGAACGGCATTCTGCCTCCGCGCCACAGCCGCCAGGCGGTCAGCGGCAACCGGGGTAACCATCCGATGCCGTGGTGGGTCGCCCTGATGATGGCGCCGGTGGTCTGGGCCACACGCGGGTCTGTAATAGGGCGGTATCCGGTGGTCACACCCTCGTGTCGGGCGATGGTCAGCGGAAAGAACCGCCCCACCAGCCCCAGCCGTCCGGCCGTAACCAACAGCATGTCATCCTCGCCCGCTATGTAACGTGGGGCGCCCGGCCCGAAATCCTCTCGGAACCGCAAGCGTGCCGTGCGTGCGTTGCGGCGTATGGCTGTCTCGAACGCCGTAAGGTGGAATCCTGCAGGTATCGGCGTCAATGGCATTTCGGTTGCCGGATACAGCTTGTTGTCGCCGCCGGAGTACCGGAAAGTGGCGAAATCGAGTTCGGGATGGGTGTCGAATATCCTGATAATCTCAGTCAGTGCGGACGCGTCGTACGCAAGGTCATCGTCGCCCACGAGCACCACCGGAGCTGTGGCGGCGTCAAAAGCGTTGTTGCGGTTCGCGCTGACTCCGGGGCGGTCAAACCGGCTCACAATGATGTCGCTACGCGACGCTATGCCGTCGGGCACAGGTGCGTTGCCGTGGTTCTGCCATGATATGACATAGCCGACGCCCTCGACACAGGGCAGTTTCATCGCCTCGACCCGGCGGAGTCCGTCGGGCCGGTGCGTGACGATGAGCACCTGCAGTCTGAGAGCGGCGGCTGTCATTGTATTCTGAAAATGCTTGTGCCAGATGTCTGTCAGAGATACCTGGCGACGGCTGACTGAAGTTTCGAGAAGTCGGCCACACGTTCGACCAGTTCGCCCTGGCGGTTGATGATGAACGTGGCGGGGAGTGCGCCTACATTGTAGTCGCGGAGTGTGTTGACCCCGTCGGCCGACGAGTTGTAGACGGCAATCCAGGGGATATTCTTTGCCGAATTGCGCCACAGGTATTCGTCGTCGTCAAATCCGATCTGATAGATTTCCAGTCCGTTGGCTTTGTTGGCGTTGTAGATCTTGCCCAGCTCGAGGTTGATGGCGGGCGACTCCTGTGCCGAATAGGCAGTGAAGTTCAGAATTATCACCTTTCCCTTCGAGGCCTCGGCGGTGAGCGAGCGCAGGTTGCCTTTGGCGTCGTGCAGGGCTATCTCGGGTAATGAGATCTCCTCTGCCACGAGTGTGTCGCCGGGCACTGCGGGGCGTGATGCGGCGCGGTTCGACAGGAAAAGGTCGGCCAGCATGCGGGTGCGCGGGTCGGCGGGGCGGTGCTCGTTGAAGGCGTTTGCCACGGCGCCGATGATGCGGTTGTCGGCTTTCGACGCGGGATTGAACAGCGGTGTGCCTCCCACGCGGCGGAAGATGGTGTAATAGGCCGTCATGCCTGAGGGGTTACGCATCACAAGCTGGGCCAGGTCACGCTTGAAACTGATGTCGTTCAGGGCGTTGGCGCGGCTGGCCGAGTCGACCATCGCGTTGGCGCGTTGCATGGCCAGGGCCTCGTCAGAACCGGCCAGAGTGTAGTTGGCGGTCATGCCCGGAACCGAGGCGTCGAGGGTGACGGTCTCGATGGAATCCACGGGGAAGTATGCCGTCTCTTTGCCCAGGCGCAGGCGGAAGATTTCGGGCTGCCCCTCCGGTTCGCGGCTGAAACGGTACGAGCCGTCATCGGCCACCGTCACGGTATCGATGCCGTACCAGTTTCCGACCTCGTTGGCGGCTTCGAGAATCAGCTCCTGACCTTCGGCGCCTTTGATGTTTCCCTCTACCGTCCACTTTGCTTTTGAGCACGATACGGCCGACAATACGAGCAGACCGGCCGATGCGTAGGCGATGATATGTTTCATTGTCATTCGAAATGCGAGGCTATGTTGGCGGCGATCTTCTCCATCTCATCGGCGGGAAGGGTGAGTTTCTGGCCGCAGAAGTTCATGTCGTCACCCTTGTCCATGGGCACCAGATGCACATGCGTGTGGGGGACGTCGAGGCCGATCACCGTGACGCCCACCTTGCGGCAGGGGATGGCTGCTTTCAGGGCCTTGGCCACGCGTTTGGCGAAAAGCATCAGGGCCGCATACTCCTCGTCGTCAAGATCGAAGATATAGTCGGTTTCCTTTTTGGGGATGACCAGCACATGGCCCGGGTGCACGGGGTTGATGTCGAGGAATGCGAAGTGGCGGTCATCCTCGGCCACCTTGTAGGAAGGAATCTCGCCGGCGGCGATGCGTGAGAATAACGTGGCCATCTGTCAGAAACTGATTTCCTTGATTTCAAACTTCATTACCCCGGCAGGCACGGTAATTTCGACCACATCGCCGAGCTTGTGGCCCAGAAGGCCCTTGGCGATGGGGGTCGACGCGCCGATTTTTTTCTCGCGGAGGTTGGCCTCGGAGTCGGCTACGATGGTGTATTCAATTGTCATGCCGTTGGCGATGTTGGTGATCTTCACTTTCGAGAGGATGGCCACCTCGTCTTTCGACAGGCGCGATTCGTCAAGGATGCGTGCGTTTGCCACAAGATCCTTGAGTTTTGCGATTTTCATTTCAAGCAGGCCCTGGGCCTCTTTGGCTGCGTCATATTCTGAATTCTCGGAGAGGTCACCTTTGTCGCGTGCCTCGGCGATAGCGGCCGATACGCGGGGGCGTTCTACTGATTCGAGATAGGCTATTTCCTGCATTTTCTGCTTGTAGCCCTCTTTTGTCATGTAAGTCAATGCCATGATATATAGCTTTTTGGTGTTTCGTGAATAATGTGATTTTCTGTATGGCAGGCATATCGGCAGACGGTAAAAAGAAAGCGCCCCGCCCCGCGGTCAGGCGGGGGAGACCCTGAAATCATACCGTCGGCTCGTGGTTCAAGCCTTCCAATAAGTAACACGGCAAAGTTAGCGAATGTTTGGCAATCCACCAAATATTCCGCCGTCTTGCAAGTCAATTATCAGAAAAGCCGGGGATGCGCCGTCTCACAGAGCCGCGAGACGGTCGCGTAGGGTGGCGGCCAGGTCTGACTCGACAAAATTCTTCCCGGTACGCTGACCTTCTGCCTCCCCCTCGGCAAGCAGGGCGGTCAGGCGCGCACGTTCGGCCGCTGCGGCATCACGGCGCATGGTCGCGGCGCCGTCGGGTCCGTACCGGCTCCACACCATGTCAGATGCTATGGCGCGTCGCCAGCGGGCTGCCGCCGACTCGCTTTCGGTGCGGAAACGGTTAAGCGCGGCCCGCAGTGTTTCGGCATCGGATATCCCCAGGATTTCTATGCCGAGGCTGTTGACGAGCTCTCGGGTGGTGACGAATCCCCCTAAGTCGACCCAGTCTGTCGGCGCAATATCTGTCTCGAGTTTCGGCCCGGGTGCGGTCACGGAGCCGAAATACCGCAGAATGGCGTCGCGGTAACGGCCGATTCCCTTGGGAATGTCACGTGCGGCTATATGGAATCCGTTCTGTCTCAGATCATGCCCTGCAGGTATCTGGCAGAGTATATCCAGCCCTGCCATCAGGCGGCTTACAGTATAGGGGTTTAGGGCATGGAAGGTCACGAGATCGGCGCGGTTCTCCTCGCTGCGTCTGTCGCGTGAGGGCCATTTGCGGGTGTCGCGCTCGACGCTTATGCGTTCGAGTGCGATACCAGGAATAAGACGTGACGAGCCGTCGGGCTCATTGACCATGTAAGAGAACGGAAACAGTTCGGTGTCGGGGTGGCCGTAGTGTCTTCCAAGCACAGTGGTGAAGGCTCCGATGCGTGCTGGCCATAGGATATAGCTGTCAGAGCCGGCACGGGTGCCGCGCCCGGTGAAACCGTAGTATTCAGGTCCGAGCTTGTAAAGGTGGTTGCTCTGGTTGGTGCCTGAGCCGGCGTTGAACATCCAGAAAGCGCCACCGATCAGTAGTGTCGACTTGTGTTCCGATACTGTGAACGGGCCGGCGAAGGTAGCCGCGGCCTCGCCGTTGCAGAGATGCGAGTTGGCGAAAAACAGACTGTCGTGGGCCGTCAGGCTGTCAAGTGTCACGTTAGCGCCTATGAAACATCGCTGTATGTTTGCGTGACCGGTAATATGGCTGTCGCGTATGGCGATGAAATCTCGCGCTGTCACACCGGAGCCTATGCGGCATCCGTCGGCTGTGCCGTCATGCAGTGCGGTCGCGCCGTCAATCACGGTGCCGGAGCCGATGTTTACGCTCTCGATAGTGCCACATCCTGTCACCAGAGCGTTACGCCCGATTGTGCCGTGCGTGTATGTGGCGGCCAGGCGGCGTGCCATTTCATTGTGTGCTTGGCCGAAATGCTTGTCTGTCAGCGATGCGTAGGCCAGCTGCGCCGTGAGCGTGCGGTGCAGTGTGACCGGCAGTGAGCCGGTCTCGTCGAGCACGTCGGCGGTGATGCCCTCGCCGCATGCCGAGCCGGGTGCGAATGTCAGGCGGTGACAGCCTATGACAGCGGCGCCCGGAGCGATGTCGTATCCGGCGATTCCACCGCTTACGTAATATATATATGAGTTGTCGCCTACATGGCAGTCGCACACGGTGGCGTCTGATATGCCGGGAGGGTAGGGGATGCCGCCGATTACGCGGTCGGTGCCGTCGGTGCGTCCCAGAGTGACTTTGCCGGCGAATCTGACGTTATGGTAGTTCTCGGCATTGAAAGATTCGTCTACGGTTATGGCGCTCCAGTCGCGGCAACGGCAACCGTTGGCCTCAAGGCGTGCGGTTTCGGCGGATGTAAGCGCTCTCATGGCAGTCGGTCGAGGGGAATGTCTTTCAGATACGGTGCTTTCAGGTCTTTTTCTGACATAATGGGTGTCATGCCTTTCAGGGGCCACATTATGCCGATCTGCGGGTCATCGAATCTTACCGCTCCCTCGGCGCCCGGACTATAATAGTTGTCGACCTTGTATTCAAACCGGGCCTCGTCGCTGAGTACCAGGAACCCGTGGGCGAAACCGCGGGGGATGTATATCTGCACCCCGTTGGTGTCTGACAGCCGCACGGCCACATGTGCGCCGAAAGTCGGTGAGTCACGCCGCAGGTCGACCGCCACGTCAAGTACCTCGCCCAGGCTTACCCTTACAAGTTTCCCTTGGGCGGCCGCGCCGCGCTGGTAATGCAGCCCGCGCAGTACGCCGCGTCGCGACATCGACTCGTTGTCCTGCACGAACTCTATGTTCTCCAGTCCGGTGGCGCGCCGGAAGTCGTCGAGACGGAATGTCTCCATAAACCACCCGCGGTCGTCGCCGAACCGTTCGGGCTCCATTATCCATACGCCTCTAACCGGGCCTTCGAGATATTTCATGTCTGTTGTGCTTTATCTTGCAAATTTACGCCATTATATCGACTTCTGCAACAGATTTGTTTACGATAAGGGCGGTTCTGTGCCCTCTGCGGCTGTAATCTTAGTCAGTCGGGTTTTCTCTGTCTTTTTCTCCGGTTTTCGGGCCGGGTGTCGGCCGCTTTTGTTTATAGTCCGCGGGGCTTGTCCCGCGTTTAGTGTCCTGGTGGGCTGCATGTGCCGTGCGGCGGCTTTTTGTGGCCCGGATGGCTGCTTTGCATATCCGGCTGTTATTCCGTCTGTTAAGTGTTTTGCGAACAAAATCCTTCAAAAATCTTTCAAAAAAGTTGCTGAAAAAATTTGGCTGTTATTGAGGAAAGGCGTAACTTTGCACCCGCAAATGAGGCAGAGGCCTACCGGCGGCACCGAAACAGTGAAAACGCCGGGCGCTGAGAAAAAGTTCAAAAAAAAACGGCTGAAAAATTTGGTCAGTTCAAAAATTCGCCGTAACTTTGCAAAGCTTTTTCGGCTCTGCCGCAAAAGTCGCCCCGGGTGACCGGAGCGCAAGAGAACATTGAAAGATTTACAATACACTGAAGTAGTACAAGAACAAAGAGCCGCCCCGCGGCCCGGAGCCGAAGACAACCGGCGCCGCCGACCGAGGGGCAAATCAGAGTTTCTGTCAATTTCTGTAAACTTGATAACTGCAGGAATCTGTCGGGCCGGGCAATCAAGACTGTTTCGGGTATCCGGATTTCCCTTCTGAAAAGAAAGAAAACAAGATACAACAACGAAGAGTTTGATCCTGGCTCAGGATGAACGCTAGCGACAGGCTTAACA
>USKE01000021.1 GCA_900555165.1 uncultured Porphyromonadaceae bacterium
CTGCGGCACAAGCCATTTGTAAAGTTTCTCGGCAAGTTCGTGACGGCAACGCTCGCCCCGTACACACAGCTCTTCAAGACGCGCCTTCGCCACATCGGCCGGCATCGGTTTTCGCGGTTTCAGTGCCATGGGCGTTACTTTGAGATTATGGCAAAACGCTGTTTGCCGAAAGAATCACGCTGAATGTCGATACGGCTCCATCCGGTCTTGCGGGCCATGTCGACAAGCCGATCGGCAAACAGGGGGTTTATCTCGAAATACACCGTTCCACCAGGCGCCAGCGCGTCGGCGGCATACTCCAGTATGGCGCGGTAAAACTCCAGCGGGTCGCTGTCAGGAACGAACAGTGCCGAATGAGGCTCGAAATCGAGCACATTCGGATCCATGTCGGCACGCTCGCTGTCGGCGATATACGGCGGATTGCTTACAATTATGTCGAAAGGCCCCTCGCCGGCAGGTTCCCCCTTGAGTATGTCGGCCTCGATGAAATCCACCCGGGCTTTCAGGTCGCGGGCGTTGGCGCGTGCCACATCGAGCGCCCCGGCGCTGATGTCGGTGGCCGTGACGTCGGCAAACGGCAGGTTGCGCGCCAGAACCAGAGCTATGCACCCCGACCCGGTGGCTATGTCGAGCACGCGCAGATCCTTGCGGTCGCTGTTGTCGCGCACTATTATGTCGACAAGCTCGGCGGTCTCCGGGCGCGGAATCAGCGTATCGCGGGTGACACCGATCTTCAGCCCGTAGAACACGGTATTTCCGAAAATGTACTGTATCGGTTCGTGGCGGAGCAGACGGTCAACTACAGCATCTATCTTCCCCGACATATAGCCGGTAAGCGTCTCGTTGGCTTTTATGGCAAGGTCGACAGGTGTCCACCCCTTGAGGTTCGCGAAGATTATGCGCGCCATGGCCTTGGCCTCACCCCGGCCGTAAAGCGGCGTGAGGCGGTCGGTGACCGAACGCACAGTCTCGTACACGGTTTTCTCTATAGCCTGACTGTCAGACGGATTCTCGGCCATACAGTGTGACTTTTTATATGGTTATGAGCGAATCGGCGGGGAAGTCGGCCACGGCACGTGTGCCCACGACACTGTCCCAGAGCATGGGCGACACACCGTTGCCGGGACGTTTCACCGTCAGGTTCTCGCCGGTAAGGAGTTCGCCGGCCTTGATGTCGCGGGCGGCAACGATGCTCTTGCGGGCAACCTCGATGTTGGGGCGCTCGGAGGGTGACACAGTTTTGTCGGCCGAACCCAAGGCCTGTTCGATATTGCGTATCGCCGTCACCATCGCCTTCAGTTCGGCGGGGTCGAGCGATGCCTTATGGTCGGGGCCGGGCAACGACTTGTCGAGCGTGAAATGTTTTTCTATGATGCGGGCCCCCATCGCCACGGCGCCCACGGGCACCTCGATGCCGTTGGTATGGTCGCTGTAACCCACGGCTCCGGCACCGAGTGTGGCAAGCGCCGACATGGCGCGCAGGTTCACGTCGGCCATCGGCGTGGGGTATTGGGTGTTGCAGTGCAGCAGAGCCACCCGCTCGCGTGTCGTGCCGTTCTGTTCAAGCACCTGCAGGGCGGCCTCGACCTCGGGAAGTTCCGACATTCCGGTCGAAAGAATCACGGGCTGCCCCAGCCGCGCTATCTTGCGCAGGTAAGGGAGGTTGGTTATCTCGCCCGAGGGGATTTTCCAGTATGCCATTCCGATAGCGGCCAGGCAGTCGATTGACACAAGATCGAACGGCGTCGACATGAAACCTATCCCGACCTCGCGGCATATCGCGGCCAGACGCTCGTAGTCAGACAGCGGCAGGTGTATCTTGCGACACATCTCAAGCTGACTCTCGGCGGCTCCGGTCATCTCTTTCTGATATTCGGCTTTGGGTGCGATGGTCGAGATGACCAGCTCGGGCACCGCCGTCTGGAATTTCACGAAATCGGCACCTGCCTCTTTGGCGGCATGAATCATGGCCACGGCGCGGTCGAAATCGCCGTTGTGGTTCACGCCGGCCTCGGCTATGATCATCACCCTGTCGGGGAACACCTTTTTATCATTATTTTCCATCGTCATTTCAGATTAATGTGCCGTCGGGGGCGAACACCGCCTCCTCGAAACTGCGTGTCATGCGTGCGCCGTCAGTCCAGTCGTCGACCGTTTTAACCGGACAGTCTGTGGCCTCGTCGATAATCCATCCCGGCAGAGGCAGCCCGGCGTGCACCGACAGCACCGCCCCGCCCCCCAGGCGCGGATTAATCTCCATTATCAGGTAGCGGTCACGCACCGTGTCATAGAGGAACTGCAGGGTCAGCGGCCCGGTGAGTCCGAGCCGTTCCACTGCCTCGCGCGTGAGCCGGGCCAGCGTGTCGTTGCGTTCGGTCTGCGACACAGATACCTCCCCCCCTATGACTTCGAGCCTGCGGCGCGGCACAGCGCCGAGCAGGCGTCCGTCACGCGCCACATAGCAGTCTACCGAATACTCCACGGCATCGGCCACATACTCCTGTATCTGATAATTACCTGGGTCGGCAAGCGCGTCGAGGTCGCTCTGCGATGCAAGCACGCGGATGCCCTTCGAGGCCGAGCCGTTGCGCGGCTTGGCTATCATCGGGAAAACTGCCCCCTCGCCCGCGGTGAGCGGCGCGGGTATTCCGTTGCTGGCGAAGAGTCCGGCGGCCACGGTCTTGTCGAACATGTCGCGGGCCGTCTGCCCGTCGCCGCAGGCGCAGAAAGCGTCGCCGTAGCGCGCGGCATACTTGGCGGCGACCTCCACAGCCGGGTCCACGAAGGGCACGATTATGTCTATGCTGTTTTCGGCGACTGTGCGGTGCAGATGTTCATACAGATCCGGATCGCGCCATTTCAGCCCGGTGATGACCTGCCCAACGAGCGCCACAGGCACACGCGGGTCAAGCTCGTAGCTGAAGATGTTCACGTCGAGCCCGCGCTCCTGCCCGGCCTTACGGAACAGGCGCGCCATGCCGGTGCGTTTCGCCCCGCCGAGGAAGAGGATGTTCAGGCATCCCGGTGTCTTTGTGCGGCGTGTAAGCATCAGCGGTTGTATATGTCGGGCTTGTAACGCACCAGGTTGGCAGGGTCGCTGAGCCAGCGCACGGTACGGGCGATACCCTCCTCGAAACTTACCTGCGGGCGCCAGGGCGTGAGCGTGGTGATTTTCGTATTGTCGCCGCAGAGGCGGAACACCTCGCTCTTGGCCGGACGCAGACGGGCCGGGTCGACGGTGAACTTCACGTCGGCCTCCATCACGCGGGCTATGGTGTCGAATGTGTCGGCCATGGTGATTTCCGTTCCGGTGGCGATGTTTATCTCCTCACCCTCGATACCCTCGGTCTCGGCAAGCGCCAGGAAACCGCGGCAGGTATCCTCAACGTAATTGAAGTCGCGCGTGGGGCGCAGGTCGCCCACCATTATCTCGCGTTTGCCCGAGGCTATCTGCGAGATGATCGTGGGTATTATGGCACGGGCGCTCTGGCGCGGACCGTAAGCGTTGAACGGCCTGGCAATCACCACCGGTAGACCGAAAGCGTTGTAGTAGCTCTTTGCTATGGCGTCGGCGCCGATCTTCGTGGCCGAATAGGGCGACTGCGGCTGCCGGGGATGTTTCTCGTCGATGGGCACATACAGCGCCGTGCCGTAGACCTCGGAGGTCGAGGTCACTATCAGACGCTCTGTGCCAAGCTCTTTCGCGGCCTGACACATGTTGAGCGTGCCTGAGATATTGGTGTCGACATAGCTTTCCGGCGCCTCGTAGCTGTAGGGTATGGCTATCAGAGCCGCCAGATGGAAGATAGTGTCTACCCCCTGGGCGGCGCGGCGGCAGAACGCCGAGTCGCGCACGTCGCCGCATACAATCTCAAGACCCGGGTCACGGCGTCCGTCGAGCCACCCCCAGTCATTGAATGAATTATACTGGCAGAGCGCCCTCACCTTTATGCCGCGGCTGAGCAGAAGGTCGACAAGATGCGACCCTATGAAACCATCGGCGCCGGTGACCAGCGCGTGTTTTATATTGCGTGACATAATTAAGTAACTGTTCAAAATTATTTTATAGTTACCGGTCAGATTATTTCAATGTTTCTTCGGCGAAATTTTTGAATCTTTTCCTCTCTTCATCAGTCGTGTAGCTCGCTACACTCCTTCTTCATCGAGTAAAATCTCCTAAAAATTTCTCTCGAACAAACATTAAAATAATTTCGACCAGTTACTTATCTTGTTTTTCAGAATTTTACCAAATAATATGTGATTTCGGCACCGTCGGGCGTGTCATAGGCAAGCGTCATACGGTCGCCCGAATCATGTTGCACCGCCAGCGGGATGTCGGCATCGGCCGGGAGGCGCAGCATGGCCGGCGGCACATACATCTGATGCTGGTCACCGTCGCCGGCCTTGTGCGCGAAGTTCAGCACAATGCAGTTGTCGCGACGGCTCCAGGTGCCCCAGCTCCGTTCGGGAGCGTGCGCCAGCGGGTCGTTCTCGACCGAAATGCAGATTATGTTGTTCTGGAAACTCCAGAAACAGTTGCCGTCGTAGTCAGTGTCATCCTCGCCGTCGACCGCCATGCGGTCAAGGTGCCAGACACCGAACAGCGTGCCGATGTCGCCGTTGTTGCTGGTGCATCCGGCGGTCACTGTCATAAGGAGCAACGCTCCCGGGAGCCATATGTTCAAGATCTTTTTCATGCGCGGAGTGTATTATCTGCCGAGACTGAAGTCACCTGTGTACGTCACCGACAGGGCGGCGCCTACCTTGTCGCCGAACATCGACCCGGCGTCCATGGCCAGCTGCGCCGTAAGTTTCAGCGCGCTGAGCGATCGCGGGGTATAGGTTGCCTCGACCATCAGCGATGTGTCTGTCACCGGCTTTTTCAGCGGAACGCGCGCCGTGCCCCACCCCTTGCGGTAACCGCCGAGCAGACGGTAGCCGATTTCGGGGGAGATGATTCCCTCGACCCCGACATGGAAACCGCGCACACGGGTGTCGGCAAACTGGAGGTGACCGTCGGTATTATACACCGGCGACGGCAGGAACGGCGTGCCGATGGCCATGCCGTAGTTGGCGTATGAGTTGTATTCGTAATTGTTGTAGTAATTGTCGTTCCCTTCGGCGCGGGTGGTGATGTCGGTGCCGACTTCATCGTCGGGATCCCAGTGCAGGGGACCCGACTGGTTGGTGAAGTCAAGATATTCCACCACAACTGCCGAGACGATGCCCGGGCGTGCGGCGCGGTATTCCAGACCCCAGAGACCGTCGAATCCGTTCAGGAACCCGATGCCCGAGCCATCCTCCCACGGTTTCTGCATGTAGACCCTTACCTGCGCGCCGTTTTTCAGGCGGTAGCGCGCCAGCAGGTCCCACGACCCGAGCGACGAACCCTGGTAGTAGTCCTTGCCGCCGTCGGTGGGCACAAGCATCCTGAAGAACTGGCTTATCCCTTTCGAGAACTTCCGCTCCTGAATCTTCACACCTTTGCTGTACCAGGCGGTCTCGCCGCCGAAAAAGGCGCCTACCTGCATACCCACCGTAACCGAAAGGGGCTGAGAGGGCATGGTGCGGAAATAACACCGCTTATAGCTGTAGAGGGCACCGAGGTTGATGTGCCCTTCGTAATAGTTGTAATGATCTTTGAGCCAGCCGTTGTCGGCCATCTTGCCGTATGACAGCTCGCCCTGTATCTGCACCCACCCGCGGGTGAAGGGGATGTTCTGGAAATCGTTGAACCCCACACGCACCTCGGGGATTGGGCGCGCGTTGCCGCTCTCCACCAGGTCGCCCGACGACAGACGGCTGTCAAGCAGCGCCGACGAATGTTCTTTCATCCCGGCGGTGAGAAACACCCCGCGGTAGTCGATGCGGCCATAGAGCTGCTGCAGCCACAGGCGCGACGGATGCCGGGGGTTGGTGCCCCACCCTCCGGGGGTGTCGGCACCGTCGCTGGCATGCCAGCGCATATAGTCGACACTGCCGGTATAGCCGCCGATGACATCGACGCCGAAACGTATGTCGACCCTGCGCGACGGGCGCACGGCCAGTTCGGCGCCAAGGTTGACCAGAGCGTCGTTTTGTGTCGACAGACGTCCGTGGCTGTTGGCCGATATATAATAAGGTGTGAAGTCAGAGCCGCCGAACGCACCGGTGACACCACCGGTCACGCGCGCGCCGAACCCCTCGGCCTGCGCCGCGAGAGCCGTGGCTGTCATGGCGCACGTCAGAGCGGCGGCCCGTATGAGATGTTTCGGTTTCATGCCTCGTCGGGATGATATGTCTGTATATGGCGCTGTTTCTTCTCTTCGAAAATCTCGGAGATGGTGAGGAAGATGCCGGTCTCCTCGACATCGCCGAACTCGTCATTTATCGCCGTGCCGAATATCTTCATCGTGGGCGACAGCGACATGTAGGCGTTCACCAGCGGCGGGATGTTTATGCCGTGGGCACGGATTTTCGCGTTGAGCACCCGATAATCCTCCTTGAACGAGTTCCCCGGAAGCAGGTCGCTTGCCCCGGCGATTTCCGTAGGGGTTTCAAGCGGCTTGAACGGCCTGACAAGATTGTCGGGGTCGGGGAAATGCCTGTTCAGGAAATACAGCAGCAGGTTGCGGCAGTCGCGGTCATACGAGGGGTACATCGTGAACTTGCCGAACAGATATTTGATTTCGGGGTATTTCACCGTAAGAGCCCCCAGGCCGTCCCAAAGGTTGTCGAGACCGAAGATTGCCTTGGCGCCCGCCTTGCTCGACTGATATTCGAGCGTTACGAACGAACGCCCCAGCTCAATCGTCGCCGGAAGATAGTCGGTAATGAACCGCTCCGAGAAACGGAACATGTGCGATGTGGCTATGCGTGGCGAGCCGTCGGCCTCGATCTTCACGTCGCGCCCCAGGATGAACCGGTAGCCGCCGATTATCCCCTCGTTCTCGGGATCCCATACGATAAGCTGGCGGCAGGGGGGATCCATAAGATCATAACGGTCGATGTCGCACTCCTTTCCGGTGCCTCCGCCGGCAGTGCGGAAAGCAATCTCGCGCAGACGGCCTATCTCGCGCATCACGTTCGGCGCCGTGCGTGCGTCGACAATATATATATCGTTATTCCCCTTGTTGGTATGGCGCAGAAAGCACTCGGGGGTAAGTTCGTTCCTGAGCAAAGACCGGTCGACCGGGGCTATGATGGGTTCAGGCATTTTCTGAATGGGATTGGTTGTTAAGACTCTTTGATCCGGGAGCGACACCGTGGGGCGTCTCGTCCTCGAAACCGGGGGTGGCAAGCCTGTACACATAACACCGCACTGCGCGGGTGTAGCCTTCGGCATCGTCCATGTCGGCCAGGTCGGTGTACGAGATGCGGTTGCCGCAATATATGTCGAACCGCTTGCCGCGCGACTTTATGACTTCTGAAGGGAGATATATCTGCTCGATGTTGAATTTCAGTCCCAGGAGCTTGCGGCGATGAGCCATGCGGTAGAACTTCATTGAATTCTGTCCCGAGAAAAACAGGGGCACGATGTCGCGTCTGTAACGGCGGCAACGATTTATGAACATCTTGCGCCAGGGCAGGTCGGCTACCATGCGGCGGCGCTCGCCGTTTATAGGCACTGTGCGCAGACGCGACACCAGACCCGCCGGGAAGATGATTATCGGATCATCACCGGCAAAAGCCCTGTCGACTCGCTCAAACGCCTCGCGGCTCTGGCGCCCATGCTTGTTCACCGGCAGAAAGACAGGTTTCAGGGGGTCGACGTGCATCAGCAGATCATTGACCACAAACCATACCTGGCCGCCATAATGCCGCTGCACCATGTCAATGAGCGCCATGCCGTCAAGGCCGCCGAGCGGATGGTTCGACACCACCACGACACGGCGGTTCGTCGGGTCGGGCAGGCGCTCGGGAAAATGGGTCACGACCTCGATGTCAAGCGACCGCAGTACGCCGCGGCAGAAATCGGCGCCCTCGAGGCCGGAATTCTCGCGCAACAGCGTATTCAGTTCATCCTCGCACACGGTGCGTCTGAGCCAGTCAAAAGCCCTGCGCGGAATAAAACGCGCCAGACGGGGAAGCCGCGACTTCACGACACCCTCGACATCAATGGTCATCACCCCGCCGTGATTAACAGCGCTTTCGGGTGCATGCCCCTCATGTCTTTCACCGTTTTTATCCGGATTATCCATAACGCTCACAAAATTACTCAAATTAACTCAAACCGTCAAAGTGCCGCCGCATATATTTCACAAATCAGGCGTCTCAGGCAGAAGGAGTGTCGAGGAAGTTGAGAAAGTTGAAACAGTTAACAGAGTTTGGAAAGTCAAGAAAATACCAGGCGCCTGATATCACCCACGTGAATTACGCCACATTCCCATCACTCCCATTGCTCCCATTGCTCCCATTGCTCCCATTGCTCCCATTGCCCTCATAATTCCCCTTAATGTGTTTAATTAGGCCACCTATTCTTGCTTATTTTGAAAAAATTCCTTAAATTTGCGGCGTCAAGCAATCTGAGGATTGACTCAATACCATGACGGTGCCTTCCGGTCGGTTTTTCTTATTGGCAATTCTAAAAACTGACCGCACCGCGTGATCCCTGTTGATACCTTATCCAATTTTGGCATAATCTACCCCCCACCTGTAGATTTACTTATCACATTATATCATTTTTCTTATTGACATGAAAAATCCTTTTGGCATCCGTCGGCTGGCGACGGGAATCGCGGTCTTCGCCGCAGCCGGACTCACGGCCTCCTCACAGGTCGTCTTCACCGGCCAGTCGCAAGACCCCCAAGGATGGAAAACCGTCTGGTATGACCACTTCGACGGCACCACCCTCAACACAAACAACTGGAACATCGAACAGAACAGCGACGGCGGCGGCAACTGGGAGTTGCAGTACTACGGTCCCGAAGGCGTTTCTGTGCGCGACGGCAACCTTGTGCTTACAGCCACACGCGAAGCGCGCGGTGGCAAGGCGTTCACCTCGGGCCGCGTAAATTCCCGTGGGAAAGCTTTCTTCGCCCACGGCAAGATCGAAGCCCGCATAAAACTGCCGAAGACCGCCCGCGGCCTATGGCCTGCTTTCTGGATGCTCGGCGAAAACATCGGCACAAATCCATGGCCGCAATGCGGCGAGATTGACATCCTCGAAATGGGTCATGTCGATGGCTGGGCCGCAGGCAACGACCCCGAGCGATACATGAACGGCGCCTGCCACTGGGGCTACTACACAGGGGGCAACTACCCCAACTATGCAAAGGCCGGCAACGCACCGTTCAGCGTGCAGGATGGCGAATACCACACCTTCACCTGCGAATGGAGTAGCGAGACACTCGCCATGTATGTCGACCGCGAAATCAATCCCAACCCCTATTATGAAATCGGTATTGCCGACTATGCCGACGACAAAGCCACGGGAAACTATTTTCATAAACCTTTCCACATCCTGTTCAACCTGGCTGTGGGCGGCCGTTTCCCGAACATCACGGATCCCAACGGCATAACCGCTACGCTACCGGCAGAGATGCTCGTCGACTGGGTACGTATCGCACAGCCGGAAGGTGACGATTTCTACACGTTCAACGTGCCTTACATCGATGAGGAGGACCGTGACGAATATGAACCTGACCCTGACACCGACCCGGGCATGTGGGGCCAGCTCGCCCTCGACGAGAACGGCAACTCGACTTTCGATTTCGCCAATGCCGATGATTTCGTACTCATAAGCACTTCGCAGGGATTCAACGACCAGCTGACGGGCAAGAATGTCACCGACTACAATGTAGATGAGGTAAACAACTTCTTCTATATCTGGAGCGACACATACAATCCGGGATCTTCAAAGGGTGTCAACTCGTTCGGTTTTGCCGAAACATACACCACGCTCGAAGTAGGTACCGTAGGATGGTCTGGCGCAGGTTTTGCATCCGCCAACAAGGGGAAAGACCTCTCAATGCTGGCAGATGACGACTATGTACTCCATTTCTCAATGAAAGGAGCTGACAAAAGCAGCCACAGGTCGCATACCATCACAGTCGGCAACGTAGCGTTCACAATCGGACAGCCCGGCGGCGAGACTCCGGCCCTCGGCGATTATCCGCGCGACGGCCAATGGTATTCATTTGACATTCCCCTGAAAGTTCTGCGTAACCTCGGAAATCCTCTCTTCACTGACGCCTCCAATTTCCTCAGCAATGTCGTGGCATTCAGTTCCGGATCATTTGGCGGCACTCGCCTGCAGTTCGACAATATCTTCTTCTATCGTTCGAAAAAAGCGATATTGGACCTCCCCTCTACTGACGACACTACTGAAATCGGCCGCTACGCATCAAAATCAGTAGAGAACGGCCAGCCGACTTTCGATTTCGCCAACGGATATGACTATGTGCCCGTCATGACGGGAGAATACGCTCTGGGACAGATGGAGGGCAAGATACGCCTCAACCTCAACGTAGGCACCGACAAACACAACTTCTATATCTGGGAGTACACATACGACGGTCTTGACGCCACCGGCAAAAACTCGATGAACGAGGATGCCAACTACACAGCCCTCGAAGTCTCAGATAAGAAATGGAGCGGAGCCGCCGTGCACTTTGACGACACCAACGACCTCAGTTTCCTCGTCAATGAAAACTACTGGGTGCATTTCGCAATGAAAGGCGACGATATTCTCATGCACACCCCTCAGACCCTCACCATCGGCAAAGCAAAGTTCAACATCGGGCCATCGACAGGCGGAATCGCCTCTCTGGGCGACTACCGTCGCGACGGCGAATGGTATTCATATGACATACCGGTAAAAGACCTGCTCGTTATCGCCACTCCTCTCTGCGACAATATCGCAGCATTCACCGGCGACCTGATCACATTCTCGTCAGGCAAGGCCAAAGGCGGCAGACTGACATTCGACAATATCTTCTTCTATAAGAACGATACCAAAGTCATAGAGGAAGGCAAAGACACCACCCCCTGCGGTCCTTACATGACAGCGGCTCTGAACGGCGGCGCGTCAGTCTTCGACTGGACGAATGCCGAGAAAATCATACCTATCCATATCTCGGAAGGCGTGAAAGCGCTGATGAACGGCAAAATACGCGAAGGGTATGATACATCGGTCACTAATCCTGAATTCCAGATATGGGAACAGACCTACCAGGCCGGTGAAGGCTCGGGAGTGAACTCGTTCGGCCTCGCCGAAGATTTCACCTCGCTCGTGACAGGAACCAAAGGCTGGACCGGAGGCGGCATCAACATCACCACTGCCGCTGACATGTCGGTTCTCTCCACTGAAGATAACTATTATCTGCACCTCGCTATCCGCGATGCCGACTACCTGACACATCAGGCTTACGGATTTGAACTCAACGGTGCCAAATTCACCCTCGGCAAGAATGGCGACGGATATGTGACCGATTTCACCCGTGACGGCGAATGGCACTATCTCGACATCCCGGTGAGCGCTCTCAAAGCCGGCCTGTTCTCAAGCGCCACCTCATTTACAGGCAATATCCTGACTTTCAACAGCGGTTCACGAACCGGTGCAAAATTCGAGATTGACAATGTATTCTTCTATATCAATCTTGATCCCAAAGAACCCGACCAGCCCATCACGCCTGCTGTTGAACCCAAGGTGGCCCTGCGTGCGTCGAGCACAAGCCCGTTCGTGGGTAACAAGGTGACACTGACCGCCGCCACCACCGTGCCGGCCGACGTTACCGTGACCAAAGTCGAGTTCTTCGAGGGCGAGACTTCAATCGGCACCGACACCGAGGCTCCCTATACCTGCGAGTTCACTCCCGCAGAGGCCAAGGCTTACAGCATCAAGGCCGTGATGACACTCTCTGACGACCGCACCGCCACCTCTGCCGAGGTCAAGGTAACTGCCCGCGTCGACAATCCCACCGTTTCGCTCGCCGCCGCTCCGGCCACCGTTACCGAGGGCGAGACCGTCACACTCACCGCCAACGTGCATGTACCCCAGGGCGCCGAGGCCGCAAAAGTCGAGTTCATTGTCAATGATGCCGTGGTGGCCACCGATACTGAGGTTCCCTATTCCTATGACTGGACTGCCGCAGCAGCCGGCACATACGCCGCCAAGGCCGTCATGACACTGACCGACAGCCGCACCGCCGCATCGGCCACGGTAACTATCACCGTGAACGCAAAACCGGTCGACCAGCTCCAGAACGTTCCCACGCCGAAACATAACGCCGACAAGGTGTGCTCAATCTTCGGCAGCCATTACACCAATGCCACTACATTCAGCATCGGCAACTGGGGTCAGAGCACGCAGGCCGAACTCGTGAGCATCAACGGCAATGACGTCTACAAGCTCACCGACTTCAACCACCTCGGCTGGGAACTCGCAGGCAGTATCGATCTGTCAGGCTATACCCATCTGCATGTTGACTATTACACTCCCGACGGCAACACTTTCGCTTTCACCCCTGTAAGCCCCGGGCCCAAGGAGAAGGTACTGAACCAGACAGTAACCGCAGGCCAGTGGAACAGCTATGATGTCAAGCTGTCTGATTTTACAGGCGTGGCTCTGAACGAAGTATTCCAGTTCAAATTTGACCAAGGCGGCAACAAAACCGGCTATATAGCCAACGTCTATGCCTGGAAAGAAGATGGGTCGACTGAAGACCCTGATCCGGTAGATCCCTCAGACGGCACTGTATTCAATTTCACCAAAGACGAAGGTGCCAACCTTCTCGATGGCGGTTACATCAAATACACCTGGAACGCCAATACATCCATACTCACGGTAACAGCACATTTTAATGAAGTGGAAAACGGCCAGCGTACTCCGGATAATGTGTCGTTTGTACGCCCAAGTGTTACAGGCGCTGTCAACATGATTTCCAGCGGCAAGGGCTCATATACTCTTGAAATCAGTGGTCTGAAAGGTGGCGACACTGTCTCCGGCTACGCATTTTACGCCATTCCCAACGCAGAGGCACAAACACCTTTGAAAGCTTTCACCATCCCCACCGGCGGCGATACTCCCGACCCCGTTGAGGTTACCTACAAAGGCATCACCTACACCGACCAGGTTCAGTCGCACAACGGCTATATCACCGTTCCTTACCGTGTGGTAAAAATATCAGACGGTGTGGAAACCACCCTGACGCAGGAAGAAGCCACAGAGCTTAACCTGTGTGTATATTACGCATGGAATGGCAACGACGATGCTCAGGCCGCCATCGCCCTCCACAGCCCCGAAGGGGTATTCTACTGCACCGGACTCATCCCGGGTCAGGACTACACTTTCTACGAAAGGTTCTTCGTCAACGGCACTCAGATTGACGGTAAAGGCAATTTCCATGCCTCTGCAACTGATACCGGAACTGACAACGTCTACAAGTCTCTGACCAGCGGCTCCATCAAGCCCATAAACAAAGACCTTACCACCCAGGATCCGGAAGACGCCCGTCAGCTCCTTGTCAACACCGAGAATTTCGACGAAGGTTTCATCTACTGGAAACGCATGAGAACAGGCGATGTGGCCTGCTGCAATGAGAAACAGTTCATGAACCTGCACATGTACTACTGGGCAGAACAGCTCAACGACGGCCGTCTGCGTTTCACATTCACATACGTGGATGTTGACGGCACCGAACATACCAAGGTTGCCGACGCCAAAGGGCACCAGCACATAGGCCTGGTTCCTGCCGTACACTTCTACGACGAACTCGAAGACGGCACATTCCAGCTCATAAACCCCGACATAGACCTGGCACGTTTCACTGACGAGCCCCTGCGTTGCCCGGCAACTTTCGAGCCATGGAGTTACGAGGACGGAAAGGCTCCTGTGGCAGGCGATGGCCGGCACCCGGGCCTAAACCACACGAGAGCCTTCA
>USKE01000022.1 GCA_900555165.1 uncultured Porphyromonadaceae bacterium
CTCAAAATATATGGGGCTATGCAGGTGAAAATTGCGTTTCGACTTTGACTTTAGGAGACAGGCGTGTCGGCAGGTGCATTTCATGATAAAAAACAGCCCGGAACAGGGATGCTCCGGGCTGTCGTCAGTATGGAAGGGGATTATCTGATAACTACCTTGCGGCCGTTGTGGATGTAGATGCCGGGGGCGGTGGGAGCCTCGTTCAGGCGGATGCCCTGCATGTTGTACCATACGGCGTCGGTGGCAGCGGCCTCTTCATCGAAGATGCTGTCGATGGCTGTAGAGGTGTTGCTGTCGTCGCCCACGGGTGTGGGGTGGTAGGTGATCTGGGTGGGTGTCGACGAAACCTCCACATCAAATGTGAAGAAGGCGTCCCATTGTGCGCCGTTGTTCATGCTGTTGAGGTCGTGGGTGTCGTTGAACCAGGCGCGTATGGTCTGTTTGCCCTCTTTGGCAATCCAGACGGGGTTGGTGGCCGTGCTGCCGTCGCGGTTGCCGCCGTTGACGGTGAGTACGATGGTTTCGCCCGGAGCCACGCCCGGAGCGTTCTGGCCGCTGTAAGCGTCGCACCATACGATGTTAGAGGTCTGGGGCGTGCCGTTCACGACTTCGTTGAACTGGATGCCGTGCTTGATGCCGGCCGGCGATGTGGTGCCGGTGGTGTTGCGCACATAAGCGCGGAAGTTGATGCGGTCGCCCGGACGGATGGGGTCGTCGCCGGCGGCGCGCAGGCTGCTGTCAGTCACTTTGTACCACTCGACACGGTCGATTACAAACGGGGTGTTGCCCGGATTGCTGTTCACGGCATAGTGGGCGGGTTCGGTTGTGGTGGCCGAGCCGGTGGCGTTGAAAGAGCGCTCGCGGCTGGTGTCGGGGGGGGCCGCTTCGCAAAGGCAGGGACGGCTTTCACCACATGACCGCCGGCTTCGGCGGTATAGGTGCCGTCGACCGTAATGTCAGTGTAGTAGCCTGCCATGATGGCCTCGGTGGTGGTGGCGGTGCCGATGGTCCGGCCGTCGACGGTGACGGTCACGCGGATGTTCTTGCCCGAGGGGAGGTCGACAGCCGAGTTGTTGGCAACACGTACTGTAAACGAGCTGAGCACGGTCCCTGCCGTTACAGAGGGGGTGCCGGGGTTCCAGAAGATGTGGGTAGGCACAAGGTTGAAACCGGTCACGGGCTGTTCGGGCTCGTCGTCGCCGTCTTCGTAGGGGCGGAACTTGCCGGGATTGTCGAGGTCATCGGCCGGGTCGGGGTTCTCGTTGTAAGAGGGGAGCGACATCGGGAAGGTGTAGGTTGCCGAGAGGGTATTGTTGGCGGCGTATGCGTCGGGGTGGTTCTCGGGGTTGTCGAGACGGCAGGTGAGGGTTACCGCACCATTTGCTACGGTGTAGGTGTTGTCAGCGTTCCAGCCGCCGAGTCCGTTAGCGCCGCCACCGCCGTTGGGAGTGACGTCAATCCATTCGCCGGGGTTGACGGTGTTGTCGATGTCATTCCAGCGCATGCCGGTGTTGTACTCGGGCGAGCCTGCGCCGAGACCCCAGAGGATGCCCTTGCCGCTGCCCAGGCGGGCGGCTGTGCGGCCGAAGTTGCCTACGATTGCATGCGGAATCAGTCGGTCGCCGGCGCTGACCTCTGTCAGGGCAGAGCCGTCTTCGTTGGTGAAGTAGACCTTCAGGATGGCCAGGTCGATACCGTCGCGCACGGGGGTCACCTCGATGTCGGGCTCGCCGGGTTCGTCGCCGGTGGTCTTGACGTTGATCTCCTTCGAGCGGTCGTTGTTGGTGCGCTCGGTATCGCCTTTGAGGCGGTTGGTCGGGTCGACAGTCGCGGTGAATGTGTGCTCGCCCTTGGTGGCTGTCCATGTGGCAGGGATGGTGAGGATGCGCGAGCCGCTGAGACCATCTTTCACGGTAAGGGTGCCCACCTGCGAGCCGTCAACCTTGACGACTACGTTGAAACTTGTGCCTTCGGGGATGGCGTCGCCGCTGTGGTCGAGGCGTACCTTGAATGTCACCTTGTCGCCGTCGTACATGTCGGGCTTGCCGGCCTGGGTGTTCCAGTCGAGGCCGCCGAGTCTGACGTCATATTTCAGGTCGGGCTGCACCGGGGTGTCGCCGCCGTCATCCTCATAATCGCGGAATTTGCCGGGATTATTGAGGTCGTCGGCCTTGTCGGGGTTCTCGTTGTAGGTGGGCAGCGCCTTGGGGAAGGTGTATGAGGCGCTGAGCATGTTGTTCGCGCTGTTGCCGTCGTTGTATTTTGTCGGCGAGTCCATGCGGCATGTCAGGGTCACGTCACCGGCCACGACGATATAGTTCAGGGCTGAGTTGAAACCTGTCGAGCCTGTGCCCGAACCGCCTCCGTTGGGGGTTACGTCGATCCATTCGCCCGGGGCGAGGGTATGGCTTGAGTCATCCCACAACATGCCGGTCTGGTATTCGGGCGAGCCTGCCCCCAGAGCCCAGAGCACGCCCTGGCCGCTGCCGAGGTTGATGGTGTTTGTGCCGTAGTTGGCCACTATGGCGTGGGGAATGAGTTCGTCGCCCGCATTCACCTCGTCCATCGAGCTGCCGTCGGCCTTCTCGAAGTAAACTTTCACTACACCCATGTCGTATGCCTCGCCTGAGGGAACGATTTCGATTTCCGGCTCTTCACCTGCGGGAACCTCCTTTACGTTCACCTCTTTCGAACGTGTGTTGTTGGTGCGGTCGCTCTCATGTTTGAAACGGCCTCTTGAATCGACAGTGGCGGTGAAGGTGTGCTCGCCCTTGGTGGCTGTCCAGGTAGTGGGGAACTCGATGATCGTCGAGCCGCTGAGACCGTCTTTCACGGTGTATGAGAACTTACGGGAACCGTCGACGGTCACGGTGACGTCGAATTTCGCGCCCTCGGGGATAGGATTGCCGGTGAGGTCGAGGCGTACCTTGAACGTGACGGTATCGCCGTCGTACATGTCGGGCTTGCTGTTCTGCGTGTTCCAGTCGAGGCCTGTGAGTTTCACATCATAGCCGGTGAGGGTGTCGAACGGGTCGATGATGCCGCCGCTCTGGGTGGCGTCGGGATATCCCATCACCTCATAGTCGCACTCGTCGGCGGGGATGTAGGTGTAGCCCTCCGATGCCGTCACTTTCTGTGCCAGCTCGGCATTGTTGTCGGTGTATACGGGCCAGGTGTCGTTGCGGCCGAGTTCGGGCTCGCGCACATTGCCGATGGTGGTGTTCTTGAAATTGGCGGCACTCATCAGGCGTATGGCTGCCGGGCTGTGTTTCGAGCATGACCAGTCGATGACGCCGCCTGCCAGGCCTGAGCCGAGAATCTGGGTGTCTTCGAAGTTGATGTTCTCGACGGCCTGCTGCACGCGGATGGCGTAGAAGGGTGAGTCGTAGATCTGGGTGTTGTGGAAGTAGACGTTCTTCACGCCGCCGATGATGTCGATGGCGGCGAAGTCCTCGTTCCAGCAGTCATGGTCTGTACCGCCGCTGACAATCACGTTGTTCCAGAAGTGTATGCCTTTGGCGGTGTTCTGGAATTTCGGGCCGGGGTAGCGGTCGTTGACGTGTATGCCCGCGGCCATGAACATGTCGCGGATGTAGTTGTTGTAGATCAGGTGCTCGTCGCCGCCATAGATGGCGATGCCGCCTGCGCGCCATACGAAATCTATGGTGTTGTAGGCGAATACGTTGCCGATCTCGTCATTGTCATACTTCCCTTCGCCGGCACTCTGGTCGGTGGCGTTCCATACGGCCAGACCGTCGTCGCCGCAGTTGCGGATGTTGCAGTTATAGACGTATGAGTGCGATGTCGACTGGCAGAAGTTCACGCCGTCGGCGAAGTTGTTGCGTATGCGGCAGTTGATGATCTTGATGCCCGACGAGTTGCGTTTCAGACCGTTGTAGTCACCGATCCAGAAACCGCACTCGAAGTGCTCCTGCCATACGTCATGTATCACCGAGCCTTTGCGCCATACATCCATGAAACATTTGTAGACGGCCTGCTCGCCGTAGCGTGAACGCAGGCGTGAGTTTATGTACATATGGCAGAACTCCACGTTGTTGCAGTAGTCGTCGATTTTGTCGTTGCCGGGGGCCGAGTAGCCGTTGCCTCCCGAGAAACCGCCCGACTGCTTGTTGGCGCTGGTGAACATGATGTTGGTGTGCCAGATGCCGGCGCCCATAATCTTCACACCCTCGCAACGCACGTCGACGATTGAGCCGAAGTTGTAGTTGCCCTCGGGCAGATAAAGGCATTTCGGGCCGTTGTCGGCTGCGGCGAGTGCCCGGGTGAAGGCGCTTACGTCATCGCCGCCCTTGCCTCCGCCGAAGTCGGTGATGCTCACATAGTCGCCGTCGGGCTCGATGGGCAGGGGCACCTGCTCAAGTTCGATGAAATCGACACCGCAGCCTGCGCCGCCGGTAGATTCGATACGGATGCGGTCACCCGAGTTCAGTGACTGCGGCAGCTGGAAGTGGTTCTCGTCGAACGCGAACGAGCCTACGCCGCCCGGGGTGTCCTTGGGCGAGCCCGAGCCGAATCCGAAATACTGCCACATGTTGTATGAGCTGATGGGGAGGGAGCCGGTGCGCTCGCCGCGGTAGATGACATCGGTCTTGACGCCGTTCACATATACATTGAGGTGCGAGTCGATACCCATGCCGTCGGCCGAGTCGGCCAGGGTGAAACGCACGGTCACGCCGTCGCCCGGAGTGTAGACAGTCCATTCGGCGTATGAGCCGGCCGAAGGGAGGCTGATGTAGTTGCGGTTCGAGCCTTGCGAGGCGATGTTGTACGGGTCGACGTCGTATGATGTCGACAGTGACGCGCCCCCACCGAGGGTGGCATCCTCTGTGTCATAGCGGGTGTAGGGCATCGACGCGCCCACGCGGTTTTCCGCGCCCACGCCGGGGACAGCCCACTCCTCGTTGTCGGCCACTGCGGCCGGCGACGACAGTGCCAGGGGCAGCCACGCGGCCGCCACAAGCAGTTTAAGGGATAATCCTTTCATTCTGTATGTTGATAGATTCATGAAATTAAATTCAGGTGAATGTTCATGCGGTTCATTTACCGTGAGGATTTGTTTGATTTGTCAAGTCAGTCTGATGTGTAGAATTGTCGTAACAGTCGGAACAGAATGTCGGATTGAACAAGTCGTGTATAAATATAAGCTGATATGAGTAAATCTGAGTTTCGGGCGGCGACTCGCGTCGCGGCATACTTTGAAATCTGTTGCAAAATTATCATCAAGCCCCCCTTTGCCCAAGAAATATAGCCGTTCTATAGTGGTAATATCGCTCAAATGCTTGACGGTCAGCAATATTTTGCGCACCTTAACTGTGTGGGAATATAGCCGGTTTTGGTGCGGGAAGTCAGACAAGTCAGACCCGTCCGACGAGTCCGACAAGTCAGACGGAAACACTCAGGGCGCCGAAACCACCCGGCCCCAGCCTGAAACTCCGAAAGCTCAGGCTCCGGCACCGCAACAGGCACCGGCCGCGCAGAAAGCTACCGGGCCGGCACAGCCCGCTAAAGTTTCCGAAACCACCAAGGCCGCAGAACCGGCAAAGGCTCCTGTGCCTGCCAAGGCCCCCGAGCCTGCCAAAAAGCAAACAGCCCCGGCCCTCCCGACTTACGACGAGGGATCCGAAGGCGATGACCCGTTACTTGACTAAGAACCTCACATGAGCCAGCATCAGATACTTTGGGCCGACGACGAGATCGACCTGCTCAAGCCCCACATACTTTTCCTGAAATCGAAGGGCTACGACCCCGTGACCGTGAACAACGGCCGCGACGCCCTCGAGCTTGTAAAGGAGCGCCATTTCGACCTGGTGATCCTCGACGAGAACATGCCCGGCCTCTCGGGCCTCGAGACCCTTCAGCGCATCAAGGAGATCGCCCCCCAGACCCAAGTGATCATGATTACCAAGAGCGAGGAGGAGAACATCATGAACCAGGCCGTGGGCAACAATATCGCCGACTACCTGATCAAGCCGGTGAACCCGATGCAGATCATGATGTCGATAAAGAAACTGCTGTCGCGCGACAAACTTGTATCCGAAACCGTGGCCGCCGACTACCGGCAGGAGTTCTCGCGCATCTCGATGCAGATAAGCGACGCCCGCACCATCGACGACTGGTACCGCCTTTATGAGAAACTGGTGGCCTGGGAAATTCGCCTGGCCGCGGCCGACACCAATATGGACGAGATGCTGCAGATGCAGAAGACCGAGGCCGACGCCGCTTTCTTCAAGTTCGTGCGCCGGAACTACGAGGACTGGATTCTCGGCAAGGACGCGCCCGGCGAGAACGGGCGCCCGGTGCTTAGTCCAGACATCTTCCGCACCGCCCTGTTCCCCCTGCTCGACAACGGGGAGAAGGTGTTCTTCATCGTTATCGACAACTTCCGCCTCGACCTCTGGCAGAGCATCAAGCCCCTGCTGGCCGACTATTTCACGTTTGACGAACAGCTCTACACCTCTATCCTCCCCACCGCCACCCAGTATGCCCGAAACGCCATCTTCTCGGGCCTGATGCCGATAGACATCGCCAAGATGTTCCCGCACCTGTGGGTCGACGAAGACGAGGAGGAGGGGAAGAACCTCAACGAGAGCGAGCTGGTGACCACGCTGTTTGAACGTTACCGCCGCCAGTGCCGTTTCTCGTACAACAAGATAAACGACTCCACGGCAGCCGAAAAACTGCTGCGCGAGTTCGCCAACCTGCGCGACAATGACCTCAATGTCATCGTGCTCAACTTCATCGACATGCTGTCGCACGCGCGCACCGAAAGCCGCATGATACGCGAGCTGGCCCGCACCGACGCCGCCTACCGCTCGCTGGCCGAGTCGTGGTTCCGCCACTCGCCGGCACTCGAGCTGTTCAGGCGCATCGCCGCCTCGGGGGCGCGCGTGGTGGTCACCACCGACCACGGCACCGTGCGCGTCGACAACCCCGTGAAGGTGCTCGGCGACAAGAACACCAACACCAACCTGCGCTACAAGGTAGGCAAGAACCTGGGCTACAACAACAAGCAGGTCTACGAGATCAAGCGCCCCACGATGATGGGGCTGCCGTCGCCCAACGTGTCGTCGGCCTACATCTTCGCCGGCAACCACGACTTCTTCGCCTATCCCAACAACTACAACTACTACGTGCAGTATTATACCGACACGTTCCAGCACGGCGGCATATCGCTTGAAGAGATGCTTGTGCCGCTTGTGACACTGACACCGAAAACCAACATCTGACCACATCTCATATTCATCTCACATACAGCAATGAGCAAAGAGATTACCATAGCCGGTCTGGACGACCTGGACCGCGCCGCCGCCGAATTCGTCGGCATGATGGACGACCGCACCGTCTACGCCTTCCACGGCCCCATGGGCGCCGGAAAGACCACCTTCATCAGCGCCCTGTGCCGCGCGCTCGGCGTCGATGCCGAAGAGGCCAACTCGCCGTCGTTCGCCATAGTGAACGAATACCGCTCTGACACCACCGCCGAACTTATATACCACTTCGACCTCTACCGCCTCGAATCAGTTGACGAGGCGCTTGAAATCGGCATAGAGGACTATTTCGACTCGGGCGCGCTCTGCCTGCTCGAATGGCCCGAACGCATCGAGCCCCTCCTGCCCGACGACACCGTGGTTGTCAAAATCGCTGTCAATGACGACGATACCCGTACCCTCACCATCAACAACTGACACAACGAACCCCGTTACCGCAGTGATACACCGACTCGACAGCGTGCCGTCAACCAACACCTGGGCCAAGGAACACGCGGCCCAGCTGGCGCACGGCGACATCGTGATCACCCGCGACCAGACCGCCGGACGCGGCCAGCGCGGCAACTCATGGGAGGCCGCCCCGGGCATGAACCTCACATTCTCGCTCATGCTCAGGCCGCGCAACATCACCCCGCGGCGCCAGTGGGCCATCTCGCAGGCGGTGGCTCTCGGCATCGCCGAGGCTCTCGACCACATCCTCCGTGAAACCGGGGCGCCCCCGGGAGGCTCGCTTGAGCGCGTCACGATAAAATGGCCCAACGACATCTATGTCGGCGACCGAAAAATCTGCGGCATCCTCATCGAGAACTCGCTCGAATCGCCCGAGAGAATCGGGCACTCGATTGCCGGGATAGGGATTAATGTCAACCAGCCCGAATTCATGTCTGACGCCCCCAACCCCATATCTCTCCGACAGCTCGCAGGTGTGGATTTCGACCTTGACGACGTGCTCGGCCAATGCGTCGGCCGCGTCATGCATTGGTTTGACATCGCCGAAAGCGGAAACACCCGCTTGCTCGACGGCGAGTATGACACCCGGCTGTGGCGCAGGAGCGGCGTGCATGAATACGCCCTGCCCGACGGCACCCGGTTCCGGGCGCGGATAATGGGCGTGGAAAGTGACGGACGACTGAAACTCATCGACACCGACGACAATATACGGCGGTTCTATTTCAAAGAAACAGCATTTGTTCTGTAATGTCTGACATACACCCCACCCACCTGGCCGAGGCGGCCGACAGGCCGCTAATCACTATTGTGACGGTGACATACAATGCCGCTGCCACTCTGCCCCCGACACTCGACAGTGTGCGGTCGCAGGACTTCGACCGTTTCGAGCACCTTATCATCGACGGTGCGTCGACCGACGGCACCCTTGACATCGTGCGCCACGGCGCACGCCCCCGGGAAACCGTAATCTCGGAACCGGACCGCGGCCTCTACGACGCCATGAACAAGGGTCTCGACCGTGCCCGCGGCGACTATGTGATGTTTCTCAACGCAGGCGACACCCTGCACGCACCCGACACGCTGTCGCGCATCGCACAGGTCATTTTCGACAACGACTTTCCCGGCGTGGTCTACGGTCAGACCGATATTGTCGACAGCAGCCGGCACCGTGTGGCCGGGCGGCACCTGGAGGCACCCGAGCATCTGACCCTCAAAAGTTTCGCCGAGGGGATGGTGGTATGTCACCAGGCCTTCATTGCCCTGAAACGCATCACCGGGCCGTTCGACCTCAGCTACCGTTTCTCGGCCGATTATGAATGGTGCATCCGCGTGGTCCAGCACTCGCGCAACAACGTGATGGTGCCCGGGGTGCTGATAGACTATCTGGCCGAGGGTGTGACCACCCGCAACCGGCGCGCATCGCTTGCCGAGCGGTTCCGCATCATGTGCCGGTATTACGGTTTCTGGCCCACACTGTGGCGCCACCTCGGTTTCATACCGCGTTTCCTGAAACGTCGCCGTCTGGAAAAGAAATTCATCAACAACTGACAGTCCTGACCAATCACCTACCGAAGATGATAATACTCAACACCACATTCTTTGCCGAAGAATCGCTCGGCGAGCAACTGCACGGATGGATCAAGGAAACCTACCTGCCGGCCGCCCGCCGGACCGGCCTGTTCACCGACGTGGAGGCGGTGCGCATACTCGACCAGCCCGAGCCGGGCGCCGTAAGCTTTGCCGTGCGCTGTACAGCCAACGACCTCGACAGCGCCAGGGAGTGGCACGACAATGACGGCGCCGGCGCCCGTGACGCACTGCACACGCGCTGGGGCCAGCGCGTGGTGTGGTTCACTACATACATGGAAACCATCTGACCATGGCCGTACTACACGGATCGGAGATAGAGGGTGTCGGCGCCGCGTCGTCGGCCGGCGGGTGGGATCGGGTGATCATCGGCATCGACCCGGGCACGAACGTCATGGGCTACGGCATACTCGGCGTGAACGGCAAGAAACCGGCCATGATAGCCATGGGGGTGATCAAGCTGTCGCGGTTCGACGACCATTACATGCGTCTGCGACACATACACCAGCGCGTAGCCGCCATAATAGCGTCATATCTGCCCGACGAGATGGCCATCGAGGCACCCTTCTACGGCAAGAACGTGCAGTCGATGCTCAAGCTGGGGCGCGCCCAGGGAGTGGCTATGTCGGCCGCCCTCGAACGCGACATACCCATAGCCGAATACGAGCCGCGCAAGATCAAGATGGCCATAACCGGCAACGGCGGCGCCTCGAAAGAACAGGTGCAGGAGATGTTGCGCCGCATCCTGGGCATAGAACGTGAGATGCTGATGCCGCAGCTCGACGCTACCGACGCCCTCGGCGCCGCCCTGTGCCATTTTTATGAAAGCCAGCGACCGGCCGCAGCGGCAGGGCCAAAATCGTGGAAGGAGTTCATCGCCCGCAACCCGGGTCGAGTGAAATGACCGGCCCGAGCGCCACATTCGGCAAATTGCGCGCTTTTCGGGAATTTTAGTAGAATTATGCGGATTATCCGTGTATATCTCTTGCATTTTAACATATCAGCCCTTATCTTTGCACTGCAATTCATCTCCGTAAGAGAAAACACATAATCCCACATAATCACTACTTGGGGCCGCGAACGCACACCGGTGCGTCACAGCCCCGCAATTCACCCGGTTCAATATGGTCAGACATCTTACCTTTTCGTTAGCATTGCTGGGGCTTTCGGCCTCGGCGACGGCCACCGCTCCGCTCACGCCCGATGTGTCGTTCACACCCACCGAGGCCGAGGCCGCACTTTTCACTGTGGCCGACAACAATCACGACAATGTCTCATGGGGTTTCTACAACGAGACAAAGACAAACCATCAGACAGTATTCAATTCTAACGTCTACAAGACCGACAACGCATCGTCTGAACTGCCTTACAACGACTGGCTTTTCCTGCCGGCGATACAGTTCACGGATGCCGACGCGCTTTATGAGTTCAAATGCGATGCCGCACGCGGCTCGTTCTCGCAATACTGGGGCGTGGACGAGGTTTTCGAAGTGAAGATGGGCACAGCCCCCAACGCACAGTCGATGACCACACAGATCATGGGCGACACGCACCTCACGCTGCAGAACAACCGCGACGGCAAGCTGAAGACATTCACCGAAATGTTCTCGGTGCCCTCGCCGGGGGTATATTACATCGGCATACGCTGCTGTTCGTCTGACAGCAAGAGCCTGGGCATGTACCTGGCCAACATATCGGTCACGCGCCAGCAGTCGTCGACCTCGGCACCCGAGGGTGTCACCGGCCTCACCGCCACCCCGGGCCGCAACGGCGCGCTGACCACATCGCTGGTGTTCTATATGCCTGACCGCGACGTGAAAGGAAATCAGCTCCCCGCCGATGCCGTGATCCGCGCCGTAGCCACTTCGTCGGTCGACACCAAAGAGACCACCGGTGCCCCCGGCGCCACATGCATGATCGCCGATCTGGGCACCGTGCAGGGACTCAACGACATCACCGTCACGACCTACCTCGGCGAGAACGGCGGCAAACCCGCCACCACGCAGATCTATACCGGTGTCAGCATCCCCGGCCCCGTGACAAACACCCGCTGCAAGTCGACCGCCGACAACATGACCCTCCGTTTTGAATGGGACGCGCCGGTGCGCACCGCCGACGGCAACGGGTTCGTCAGCCCGACAGGCAACACATACATCATCTACGAGGAACTGATGAACAACATCATGGGGATGGACACATATTACTGGAACCGGATGGGAGAACTCCCCGCCGACCAGACATGGTATGAGTACCCCATGCCCGACGACGGCATACAGCGCCGCGTGAAAATCGGTGTCGTGGCCCAGAACGCCGCCGGCGTGAACAATTCGGTGGTCACGCCGATTGTCGGCCTCGGCGGCAATCCATACGAACTGCCTGTAATCGAGGATTTCACCGGATGCTCGCTCACAGAGTTCAATTACAACCCCATCATGAACTGGGAACCCGATACCGACTACTCGGGTCAGACCTGGACCGTGAACGACCCAGCAATCATCGGCCCGCAGTACAACATCGACCACAAGCCCGTGCTGATCTTCAGCAACCATATCGGCACGCGCACCCGCGTGTCGGTGCCGAAATTCTCTACTGCCGGAGCCTCGGCGCCATCGGCTAAATTCGCCGTCTACATGGGTGCCGACACCCCCGACCTGTCGGTATACGCGATGACTATGGAGTCTGACGGATGGTTCAAGGTAAGCGACATAGCCGTCGACCGCACCGCCGGCACATACCGCGTGGTTGATGTTCCGCTGGGCGCGCAGTGCGCCGACCAGCCCTGGGTGCTGATGGCCGTCGACGGATATTTCGACCCGGCACAGTATCAGATCGGTTTCATTTCGGAATACAGCATAGTCAATTCTCTCGACACCGACCTGGGCGTACTCTCAGTCAGCGGGGCGTCGCCCGTGGTCGGCAATCCCGAGACATATACCGCGGTTGTCTACAACCCCGGCAGACAGGCCGCCACCATGACCCGCGCCACATGGCAGGTGGTAAGCGACGGCAACGTCATCGTGTCTGAGGAGGCCGCGCTCCCCACCGCCGCAATAGAGCCCGAGCATGTGTATGACTTCGAGTGGACATTCACCCCGCGTGCCGAGATGATCGGCGCCGCCGAGGTAAGGTTTGCCATCGAGGTTGCCAATGACGGCGACCGCGCCAACAACACGGCATCACATCCCGTAATGATAAAGAGCGGAGCGAAGGTGACGGTGCGTGACCTCCGCGCCACCGAGCAGTCTGACGGCTCAGTGGTGCTTGCATGGACGGAACCTGCCGCCAACATGGCCGTGGAGAGTTTCGAGAACGACATCCCCTACGAGCGCACGGGCACTATCGCCGGATTCACGAATATCGACGGCGACGGATACCAGGTCTGGAACCTCGGCGAGAAAGACCCGATGGGACCTGCCGCCCGCGCCTGGAGCGTATGGGACAAGGCCTGGACACAGCAGACGTTCGGCAACGCCTATCTCCCCTCTCACGGCAACCAGTATCTGCTTGTCACCTGCCCCGGCGACGAGCTGGCCATCCCTCCGCGCGCCGATGACTGGCTGATATCGCCCGAGGTCAACGGCCTGTCGTTCGTGGCGTTCGACGCCCGAGTGATCAGCGTGCTCTATGGCACTGAGACGCTTGAATTCCTCTACTCGTCCACTACCCCCGAGCCCGAATCGTTCACCCTGCTCGAAACCATTCCCATCGCCCCGACACTTCAGACAGGCGATGACGGTCTTGAGACGCTTGTCTACGCCCGCTATTCGAGCGAGCTCCCCGCCGACGCACGCTACTTTGCCCTGCGCTACCGCTCGCATGACTGTTTCGGCATGATGCTTGACCGCCTGGAATACGCCCCCGCCTCGGCTGACCGCGGCATCACCGGATATGACATCTACCGCGACGGCGCGCTCATCGCCGAGAACGCACAGGCTGCCGGAACCTATACCGACACCGGCATCATTCCAGGCTCGGCCCACAGCTACACCGTTTACCCGCGCACCGAGGGTGACAAGGGCGCCATGTCTAATGTCGCCTCCATCAACGGCGGCTCGGCAATCGGCATCCTTGCTGCTGACAGCACCGTCACCGTTACCGCCTCAGCCGGCATGATCCACATCACAGCCGCCACCCCCACCCCCGTGACCATCTGCACCCCTGCAGGCTTGTCCGTAGCAGGCGACATCGCTAAACTTGGCTACGATGTAACTGTATTTGAAGGTCAATCTGAACCAGGTGG
>USKE01000023.1 GCA_900555165.1 uncultured Porphyromonadaceae bacterium
CGCCGAGGGTTTCAGCGGCGTATCGGCCATCCGCGCGAGTTCTCGGTTCACAAGCTCGTGACAGCGGTCATTGTCTCCCGGGTCACAGCCGTAATAGACGGTGAACACGCCGCAGTCGGTAAACCTGGTCACAGCCGCCTCGACGGTATAGACCAGTCCGCGGCGCTCGCGCAGGGCCACATTGAGCCGCGAGTTCATGCCCGGACCACCGAGTATGTTGGCCAGCAACGCCATGGCGTGCCGGTCGGTTTCATACATACTGCCTGCCTGTGCGCCTATCACCGTATTGGCCTGATGCGACGCCGCAGGGCGCCTCTCTCCCGCAGTTGCGGTCGCCTTAGGCGCCACGCGCACGGCAGGGGTTCCGGAAGGCAGCATCCCCAGATGGCGTGTCATCATGGCCACGACCTTGCGCGGCGGCTCGGGGCCGAGATAGAACACCGTCAAGCGGCTACCGCAGAAAGTTTCCGTAAGGTAACGGCGGCAGACATCAGATGTGAACGTGTCGAGACCCGCGCTGTCGCCAAGTATGTTGTGGCCGAGCTGTGAGCCGCGGAAAAACAGATCCTCGAAATCATCGAACACAGCCTCAGAGGGGGTGTCGAGATACGAGTCCATCTCGTCGCGCACCACATCGCGCTCTCTGTCAAGCTCGGAGGCCGGAAACACCGAATCGCGCACCAGGTCGGCAACCAGGTCGACGGCACGCCCCAGATTCCCGTTGGGGAAAATGGTGTAGACGTATGTCTCCTCTTTCGACGTGAAGGCATTCAGCTCGCCCCCCACAGCCTCCATGCGGTTTATGATATGGCATGCCCGGCGGTGTGTGGTGCCCTTGAAAATGGTGTGCTCGACGAAATGCGCCAGACCAAAACACCCCTCGGCCTCGTCGCGGCTGCCGGAATTGACAGCCACGCCGAAATATTCGGCGCGGGTGGCCGTGCGGCAGCATATCACGCGTATGCCGTTGGGCAGTATGGCGGTCTCGAACCGGCGCCCCGACAGATCACCGCATCCCGTCATGCCTGGGCGGGATTATGGCGGTCAGTGGCGATGCGCCCGTCGGCCCGAAGTATCTCAAGCAGGCGGTCGACAGCCCGGTCTGACTCTATATTTTTCTCTATCAGCTCCTTGTTGCGGTACAGGCTCACGCGCCCCACGCCGGCGCCCACGTAACCGTAGTCGGCGTCGGCCATCTCGCCGGGTCCGTTGACCACGCACCCCATAACGGCGATTTTCAGGCCGGGATAACCGGCCACCGCAGCCTTGACGCGGCGCACGGTCTCCTGCAGGTCGAACATGGTGCGGCCACACCCGGGACACGACACGAATTCGGTCTTTGTGACACGGCAACGCGCTGCCTGGAGTATGCCCAACGCCAGCGAGTCGAGTTCGTCGCGGGTAAGCGTGTCGGCCTGGATGTCGAGGCCGTCGATGAGACCGTTGAGCAGCGAGCCGAAATCGGCTGATGCCCTGATCACCACTTTGTCGCGGTCAAGGCCGTCGTAGGCAAGCCGTGCTATGACTGGATGCCGGTCACCCGCGCGCCAAAGCGCATGTATGGCCGCCGAGATGCGCGCCACGGGGTTGGCGTGGGAGGTGACAAGGCATAGCGCTGTGTCAGCCCCGAGTGCGGCTGCACGGGCCACAAGCTCTGCATCATCGGCCATGTCAAGATTGATGACGGCGGTCTCCGCGCCAAAATCGTCGTAACCCGCCACTACGGGCACCTGTGTGCCTCCCACTTTGCCAGCAGGGTCGGTGGGACGGCGCTGCCGCAGAACCGAATCGAAATCAGGCGCCGCCTCGCCCGGCACGGAGGGTGCACCGGCACGTGCGGTCAGATATTCCACAAGTTCGCGGGCCACGGGCACCTCGGCCTCAGGCTCTTCGCTGAGCGACACGCGGATGGTGTCGCCGATGCCGTCGGCCAGGAGCGACCCTATGCCGACGGCCGAGCGTATGCGGCCATCCTCGCCGTCACCGGCCTCGGTGACGCCAAGATGAAGGGGGAAATGCATATCCTCGGCCTCCATGGCCCTGACAAGCAGACGCACCGTCTGTGTCATTACCACCGTGTTCGATGATTTTATCGAGATTACGATGTCGGTGAAATTCTCGCGACGGGCGACGCGCAGGAACTCCATGGCGCTCTCCACCATTCCGGCCGGGGTGTCGCCGTAACGGCTCATTATGCGGTCAGAGAGCGAACCGTGGTTCACCCCGATGCGTATGGCGGTGCCATGTTCGCGGCAGAGTTTCAGAAACGGCACGAACGCGCGGTCGATCTTCTGCAGTTCGGCGGCATATTCGGCGTCGGTATAGTCGATATGCTTGAACACGCGCCCCGGGTCAACGAAGTTGCCGGGGTTGATGCGCACCTTGTCGACGCGCTCGGCGGCGGCGAAAGCGGCCTTGGGGTTGAAATGGATGTCGGCCACCAGGGGCATCTCCACGCCGCGCCCGCGCAGGCGGGTGCGGATTTCGCCGAGAGCCTCGGCCTCCCTTACACCCTGCGCGGTCAGTCGGTCGATGTCGGCTCCGGCGCGGGCGATACGCTCGGCCTGTGCCACAGACCCCTCGATGTCGGTGGTCGATGTATTGTTCATCGACTGCACGGCGATGGGGTTATCAGCGCCCACGGTAACGCGGCCGATTCTCACCTCAGAGGTCGGCCTGCGTCTGTAATCGAAACAGCTCATCAGCTAATAAGTAACTGTTCAAAATTATTTTATATTAACCGGTCATATTATTTCAATGTTTCTTCGGCGAAATTTTTGAATCTTTTCCTCTCTTCATCAGTCGTGTAGCTCGCTACACTCCTTCTTCATCGAGAAAAATTTTCTGAAAATTTCACTCGAACAAACATTAAAATAATTTCGACCAGTTACTTAAGTCAGTTTGTCTTGAAGTCGTAACGTATCTGGGCCAGCTCGTCATTGGCTTTCACGATTTTCTTGCCGAGCTGTTCGCGCCATTCGTTGTAGCGGGCCGAAAGTCCGGCATCGGAAAGAGCGAGCATGCGCACGGCCAGCACGGCGGCGTTCATGGCACCGTTTATGCCGGTTGTGGCCACGGGTATGCCCGGAGGCATCTGGCAGATCGAGAGCAGTGCGTCGGCACCTTGCAGTGTGGCTGCCAGAGGCACGCCGATCACCGGGAGCGGCGTGATGGCGGCGATGACACCGGGGAGCGCGGCGGCCATGCCGGCGCCGGCTATGATGACTTTCACGCCACGGGTATGGGCATTGGCGGCAAAATCGGCCACCTCGTCGGGGGTGCGGTGCGCCGAAAGGGCGAGCATCTCGAATGGAACCTGCATAGAGTTCAGGAACTCGGCGGCTTTACTCATCACGGGCAGGTCGCTGGTGCTGCCCATTATTATGCTGACTGAAGGGTTCATAGTCTTGGGATTTATGGGAGGTATGGGAGTTATGGGAATTATGGGAGAAACGGGAGGGTTATTTCCAGAGGAGGGGGAAGAGGATGGTGCAGAAGAAACCGTTGGCGAATCCGGCCGCCACCTGCAGCAGGGTATGGCGTTCAAGCACCAGGCGCGACGTGCATACCACACCGGCCACAAGCACTGCCGCGAGGAACTCGACGGTGAGGTCTCTGACACCCACACCGGCCAACAGCATGAAAAGCACCACGGCGCAGAGGCCGCCGACGCCGGTGGCATGCCCCGACATCTTCCAGACACTGTTTACCGAGGCAAGCACCGTAAGACTCACGGCGCCGCCAACCAGCATCATCGAGAGCCATATCGGGGCGTTGACAAGTGCCGTATATACGGCCACGCCGACGTAGGCGGCTATGGTGACGGTATAGGGCACGACGCGCTCGCGACGGTCGTTCAAACCCGGGTCATGAATCTTGCCGGTCTTCCACATCACGAATATCACCAGTAACGGAAGTATGCAGGTGGCCAGGAACGTGACCAGGAGCACTATCATGCGGGCGTTGGCCGGACTATAAAGCAGAAACGACAGCAACATGGCCGCCATCACGGCATAAGTGCCGCACAGCAGCGGCGAAAAAAGCGCCGAAAAAAAACGGGCTGAAGATATTATGAATTTCGACATGGAATGTTAAGTCTGTTCTGTTGAATTATTGTGTTGGGATTAGCTGTCCTGTTTCCCGGCCAGGGTCTCGCGTCTGAGACGCGCCACCGGAATGCCGAGCCGTTCGCGGTATTTTGCCACGGTGCGCCGCGCCACATCCAGACCGCCCTCCCTGAGAGCCGCCGTAAGCGCCTCGTCGCTCAGCGGCGAACGCTTGTCTTCGGCATCGACAAGTTTGCGGATCTCGGCCACCAGACGGTGGTGCGTCAGGTCGGGGTCGGCGCCGCGGCTCGCCTCGTTGAAGAAGAATTTCAGCGGATAAAGCCCCGTGGGGGTGGCCACATACTTCTCTTGCGTGGCGCGCGAGATCACCGAGATGTCATATCCGGTAAGCGCGGCGATGTCGCGCAACACCATCGGACGGATGGTGCTTTCATCGCCGGTGACAAAGAACCGGTGCTGTATCTTCACGATGGCCGACATGACGCGGTAAAGCGTCTCGCGGCGCATGGAGATGACACGGATGAAGTTCTGGGCATCCTGCCGGTTGCGTTTTATGAAGTAGCGCGCGTCGGCGGCGCCGCGCGACGAGGCGGCGGGAATCTCGGCCTCTTCGGTAAACGACTGCTCAACCCGCAGTTCGGGTATGTCGTTGGGCATGCGCACGGTCACGCGCCCTTCGTCATCAGGCTCAACCTCAAAATCAGGCACGATATGGCGTGTGATCTCGTGTGCGCCTGAGGCGAACGACGCCCCGGGCTTGGGATTCAGACGGCCGATGGCCTCGACGGCGTCGCGCATGTTCTCGGGCGTGATGCCGAGTATGTTCGCGATGCGGTCAAAATGCTTTTTTGCGAACAGGTCGAACTGGTCGCGCAGTATGGTCAGCGCCGTGACCGACGTGACGTCGCGGCGCCCGCGCTGCAGCTGCAGCATCAGGCACTCACGTAACGATGTGGCCCCTACCCCTGCAGGGTCGAAACCTTTGATATTGTCGAGCACACGACCCACTTCTGCAGCCGTGACATCATGCCCTTCGGCTATAGTTATGTCGTCGGCGATAGCCTGCAACGATCGGGTCAGATAGCCGTTGCCGTCGATATTCCCTATCACATACCGGCCTATGAGCCGCTGGTCGGGGGTGATTTCTTCGGTCTGCGCCAGCTGTGTCTCAAGATACTCGATCAGCGTGGGGCCTTCGTCGGGAAAACCGCGGTCCGGACGGTCGTCATCATCGTCGCGGGCGCCGCGCGCCAGGTCGCGGTCACGCAGGGCGGCCGCACCGGCAAACAGGCGGCTGGCGCCGTCAACCCCTCCGGTGACCCCGGTGTCGGGCGCGGCATCGTCGACAGCCTCCAGGGCCGGCATCTCGTCGAGGGCGCGGCGCACCTCATCGGCGGCCTCGGCCTCGTTCATCTCAAGCAGACGCACAAACTGCACCTGCAGCGGCGTCAACCGCTGCTGCAACTTCTGCTCGGTGGCAAGATGCTGTGACTGACCCTGGTTCATACTCTTCCGAAACGCTACGCGTTCAACCTGCAAATTTACGCATTTTTTCTCACACGGCAATCAGCCACCCCGACCGAAGTCACCCGCAGCCAAAGTCAGACCCGTCGGACTCGTCGGACAGGTCGGATTTCCCGAAAACAGCGCAAGCCGCAGGGTGGCCTGCGGCTTGCGGTATGGCGTGGCGCCCGAGGGCGCCATATTGGGGGCGGGTTATTTGCCGGCGACGAGCTCCATGCCCTTGCGGATGGCCTGCTCGTTGACGGGGATGAGGTGGTGGTGACGCTCGGGGAGGGCTTTCTTCAGACCGCGCACAACAGCCTCTACGGGCACATCGGGGCGCTTGGCCAGCAGGGCGCCGAGCAGAATCATGTTGTAGGCTTTCGACTGCCCCATGGCGATGGTGGCCTCCATGGCCGGCACGGCAACCACGTCGATGTCGGTGCGCGTGGGGGCGTGGTGGATGTCGTAGGGGTCGTAGATGAGCACGCCGCCCGGTTTCACCTTGCTCTGGAACTTGTCGAGACTCTGCTGGTTGAGAATCACGGCGGTGTCATAGGTATCAAGCACGGGCGACGAGATGGGCTCGTCAGAGAGGATTACAGTCACGTTGGCCGTGCCGCCGCGCTGTTCGGGGCCGTAAGAGGGCATCCAGGTAACTTCCTGGTCGTTCTCGAGGGCGGCGTATGCCAGGATCTTCCCCATCGAGAGGACACCTTGTCCGCCGAAACCGGCGATGATGATTTCGTCTTTCATGAGTGTATCTTGTTAGGGGTTATTTCTGAGGCTCGGCGGCGTCTTTCGACGTATCCTTGATGTCGCCCAGCGGGTAGTGGGCGAACATGTTGTCGACCATCCATTTGTTCGATTTCTCGGGGCTCATCTTCCAGCCCGACGAGCAGGTGGCCACAACCTCGACGAACGAGGTGCCCTTCTTGTCGAGAGCGTTCTGGAAGGCTTTTTTCAGAGCGGCCTTGGCCTTGCGCACGGCGGCGGGGGTGTGCACGGCCTGACGGGTCACATAGCATGTGCCGTCGAGCAGGCTCACCACGTTCGATACCTTCAGGGGGAAACCGTTCAGGTCGTGACGGCGCCCGTAGGGTGTGGTAGCCGTCTTGGCTCCCTCAAGGGTGCAGGGCGACATCTGGCCGCCGGTCATGCCGTAGATACCGTTGTTGATCATGATTATGACGATGTTCTCGCCGCGTGTGCAGGCGTGAATCGTCTCGGCGGTGCCGATGGCGGCAAGGTCGCCGTCGCCCTGATAGGTGAACACCACCTTGTCGGGACGCAGGCGCGAGATGGCGGTTGCCAGAGCCGGGGCACGGCCGTGGGCGGCCTCCACCCAGTCTACGTCAAGGTAGTTGTAGGCGAACACGGCGCACCCCACGGGTGCGATGCCGATGGCCTCGTTTTCAAGGCCCATCTCGTCGAGCACCTCGGCCACGAGCTTGTGCACGACACCGTGCGAGCACCCCGGGCAGTAGTGCATGATATTCTCTTTCAGGAGCTTGGGGCGCTGATATACTTTGGTTCCGTTCTGGATAATTTCTTCTCTTGTCATGGCGTGAATAGTTTACAGGTTGTCACACACTTTACTGTATATGGAAATCACGCTCGAGCGCGTCAAGAATTTCCTGGGGATTGGGCACGATACCGCCCATGCGGCCGTAGTGGTAGACGGGCACGCTGTCGCCCACAGCGAGGCGCACATCTTCAATCATCTGGCCGGCGTTGATCTCCACGCAGAGTATGCCTTTCACCTTTTTGGCGGCCTCGGCAATAGCCTCGGTCGGGAAAGGCCACAGGGTGATGGGGCGGATAAGACCGACCTTTATCCCCTTCTTGCGGGCATCCTCCATGGCTTTCTGGCAGATGCGGGCGATTGAGCCGAAGGCCACAATCAGGTATTCGGCATCATCGGTGTTCACAGCCTCGTAACGCACCTCGTTCTTCTCGATCTCTCGGTATGTAGCCTGGAAACGGTGGTTGTTCACCTCCATGGCGGCCGAATCGAGTTCAAGCGATGTGATGATCACGGTGACCGAGGCTGTGTTCCCTTTCCCGGCGGCCCCGCCGTTCTTGCCGGTGACGGCCCAGGGGCACTCTGCGGCAACCTCTTCGTTGGTGCGGCGCGGGCGCTGGGGAGGCAGAACTACTTTCTCCATCATCTGGCCCACGACACCGTCGGCAAGAATCATGGCCGGAGTGCGGTATTTGAACGACAGGTCAAAGCCGAGACCGACGAAATCGGCCATCTCCTGCACTGTCGACGGGGCAAGCACGATGATGTGGTAGTCACCGTGACCGCCACCTTTGGTTGCCTGGAAATAGTCGGCCTGCGAGGGCTGGATGGTACCCAGACCCGGGCCGCCGCGCATCACGTTCACGATAAGCGCGGGAAGCTCCGAGGCGGCCAGATACGAGATGCCCTCCTGCATGAGGCTCACACCGGGCGACGACGACGAGGTCATCACGGCCTTTCCGGCGGCGGCACCGCCGTAAACCATATTTATTGAAGCGACCTCGCTCTCGGCCTGGAGCACCACCATGCCGGTGGTCTCCCAGGGCATGAGGGCCTCGAGAGTCTCGAGCACCTCAGACTGCGGGGTGATGGGATATCCGAAATAGCCGTCGGCACCGTAGCGGATGGCGGCATGGGCAATCGCCTCGTTGCCCTTCATCAATTTTACATCTTCTTTCATCGGAAATTGATATGTTTATGAGGGTGACGATTACTTTTCAACGACTTTGTATACCTCGATGCACGCGTCGGGGCACACAAGGGCACACGCGGCGCATCCGATACAAGCCTCCTCGTTGACAGGATAGGCAAAATGATAACCGCGATCGTTCACCTCCTTGGGTTGAAGCGCCAGGCAGTCGCAGGGACAGGCCACGACACAGAGGTCGCATCCTTTGCAGCGCTCGCTGTCGATCGTCACAGCACCGTGGATTTTAGCCATGTTTCGATAATTATGGTTATTGAATAGTTTAAGGTTAGTCTCGTAAGCCACCGGCCATTCCACTAACCGGCAACGTTATATTTCTTAAGCAGGCCGAGGGGTCCTTCCCGGCGCATAAAAGCCGCTGAAGAACCCCTCCGGTTTCCAAAAGGCAAATTTAGTGATAGTTTTGTAAATTGCAACACTTTTTAGCAATCTTAACATTTTGCGCAAACTCCCCGCTTTTTTGCACATTTCTTCACCCGGCAGATATAAAGACGCCATCGCCGGCATACATTACCGGCGATGGCATCGTGTATGAAAAGTGTGTGTTTTATAGTTCCGTATTATGGCTCAGGGCGGTTACCGGGTCATTTCAGCATGACTTTCTCGGCCTGTGTGCCCTGGCGGCGGATGAAGATGCCGGCCGAGGGGTTGGCCACGCGGCACCCGTCGACGGTATACCATTCCACGGGGCACGCCGAGTTGTCGACCTCTCCGGGGTCACAAAGCCAAACGGCAAAATCAAGCAAATCGCTGAAACTAAGACAGTTTCAGCGATTTTTGTAATATCCCTATCCGGCAGAATAAAGTATATTGTAGGGTTAAGAGGTGTGCAATTCGTGAACAGCCGGAATCGTGAACAGTTTGTTCACGATGGCAACCTCTCCAAACGTAACTTCTTAATATTCTGCATTTTTTCTGCGATTTGTCAACCTAAAAGTGGGGGCGGCATACGCTCCGCAAGGTTCAAAACCCCACTTTTCGGGCATTTTGAGTTGATTTCAGCCGAATTTTAACATCAATTTAGAAATTTAACTGTATGATGTCTTATTAAGCTGCATTTTTAACTCTTTTACGCCGGTATCGTAGGAATCTGGAAAGCCACCATTCGTGAACAAGGTGGCAGACCGGTGAAATATGATGAAGTTGACGAAAAATAACCGTGAACAGATTTATGAACACCGGTTCCTGTTCACGGAGCTGTTCACTGAATTTGCCATACAGCACTGATTTTGGGGTTCTTGCCTATTGTGAAATTGGGCGAAAATGATTATATTTATGTAACCATTAAACCACAATTTCAAATTATGTTACATGATTCGTATTTCACTCTCTCGTTCATTGCAAGGAAGGCGCGAGCCCTCCGCAACGGAGAGTATCCGATTTTTGTCCGCATTACCGTCAGCGGTCAAATCTCGGAAATGAACCTCGGCCGCAGCGTCGCCCCGGAGAACTGGGATCAGAAGCGTGCCATGTCGAAAGGGCGCTCGCGCCGTGACCTCGAACTTAACAAGTATATCGAGGTAGTCAAAGCCAGATTTCTCGAAATCCACAATATGCTTGTGAGGGAAGGAAAGATGGTGAATCCGAAAATACTCCGTGATCATTTCCTCGGAACAGTCGAGAAGCCGAAGATGCTCTGTGATGTATTCCGCGAGGCCAACGAAAAGCGAAAGGAGGAACTTGACCGCGGCGATATAGTCAAAGCCACCTATCAGCGATGGACACGTTGCGTCGATTATCTTGAGGAGTTCCTCAGACTGACGCAAAACATGGAGGACATTCCCATCAAGGATGTCACATCCGGACTTATTGACGACTTCGAACATTTTCTCCGGATGAAGAAGTCCTGCGCCAACAATGCCGCTGTCCGTTATATCCGTTGCGTTAAAAACGTGATGCAGTATGCGATGGCGCACAAGTGGATTACCCACGACCCGTTCATCGGTAAGAAGTATCAGCGTACATACACAGAGCGTCAGTATCTGACGGAGAATGAACTCAAGTCAGTGATGGAACTCGACCTCAAAGCACTGCCCCGCCTTGAAGTCGTGCGCGATACTTTCGTGTTCTGCTGTTTCACCGGTCTGGCGTTCTGTGACATCAAGTCACTGCTGCGTTCAAACATAACCACTGACAGCGAGGGCAACACATGGATACGCAAAGCCCGTGAGAAAACAGGTGAGATGAGTATAATGGGTCAAGCCGAAATTTCGGTGCATTTGTTAAATCCGGGCGAATGGAGTGTTAAAAATTAGGCGTATAGCTTGACGAGCCTGAAGATGAAAAAATCACGGTCACGGACACCTCGCATCTGGGAGCGGAAGATCTTGACCTTAGAGTTGAAGGCTTCGGCCGAGGCATTGGTCGCGCGACGCCGGAAGTAGTTGAGGATAGTGGGGGCGTGGTTCTTGAAAGTCTTGATTACAGAGCGGAAGTTGTTGTTGGCCAGTGCTGACACCTTTTCATACCATTCGTTCATTTTTCCCATGGCTTTTGTCGGAGAGATTTTGGAGTTGAATATGCGGCGCAAATCCATAGCCAGGCGGTATGCGGCTTTAAGTATGGGATAGTGTTTGAACAAAATGTTTGCGCGATGACGCTGTATGTCAGTCCATTTATTCTGCGACATCATAAGTGTGTGCTTGCTGCGGGCAAGTATCTGGCGCATGGTCTCGCCGTTGGAGTATGTCGCAGGAGGCACAGCTTTGTCTCGGTCGTTTTCTTCGGCGATAAGCTGACGGCGTATGTCGATACGGATTTCATCAACAGCCTCATTATGGACCTGTTGCACGTGGAAGCGGTCATTGACAACATGTGCGTTGTAGAACACCTCGGCGGCTATCAGCATCATTGACGGCGACAAGTCGCAGGTCACTTCTTTCACTTTGCGTCTGACAGACTTGCCCATCGCACCTATGAGTATGGAGATGATTTCGTCGCTTTTCGTGCCCGGAATTGCAGCGGCAAGAGTACCCCTGCCGCCGTGGCCATCCTTGTTGGTCAGGAAAGTCCACACCTCACCATTGCTCAGGCAGGTCTCGTCAAGGCTCATGTACGGCCCGATGTTGGCAGTGTTGAAGTAAAACCCACAACAGAGTTCGTTCTCGCACCACTGGGCGTAGCCGCTCAGCTTATTGCGGTACAAGTCAGCGAAATACTTGCCGTTTACGCAGTACATCTGCGCTATGTGCTTAATCGACAGGGCTGTCGTCTCCACCTTCGTCTTTTAAAAAAGCCACGAACTCGGCACTGAGTCGTGTCCCTTCCTCGTTGGGAAGCTCAAGGTTGTAGGAGTATATCTCGTTTGTTTTCCTGTCCCACCATTTGTTCTTGCGCATATGAAGATATACAGGCCTGCCACGCATGGGATAATCCTGTATCGTTACATAATCCGTGTATCCACGGGCCACTATGTCGGGATTGCGGTAATCCTCGTCCGACAGCTTCTTCTTCTCATCAAGCCATATATCGTATGACTGGTCGGTACGTTCGAAACGCACCATCTCAAACCGTTCATCCATCCCCTCGGGAAGGCACATCCATATTGCATCTGCTATTTTCATGATGCAAATTTAACACTTTCCACAAAATTTATGCACCGGGATTTCGGCTTGACCCAGTATAATCCCTATGCTGGCGGTACCCCGAAAGATTGCGGAAAAATATGCCGGACATCCGACAGTTCTCCAGAAAGATGTGGTGCTTCCGGTCATAACCAACCAGAAGATGAACGCATATCTCAAAGAGATAGCAGATCTTGCGAGAGTGGAGAAGCATCTTACAACCCATCTGGCGCGCCATACCTTTGCGACACTGTCGTTGAGCAACCATGTACCGATCGAGAGCATTTCAAAAATGCTCGGACATTCCGACATACGCACAACACAGATATACGCCAAGACGCAGGACAAAACCATCTATGAGGATATGGAATTCATGCGTCACAAATTTGATTGCGCCATGATGAACTGACATCCGTTCCACCCCAAAAAGACAATGGCAACCAGGCGATAAGTCGGGTTGCCATTGTCATTATTACAAAAGTCGCTCTCAGTCGAATTTCGGGCGATAGTTGGATTGCAGGAAGATTTCTATATCTTCCTCGGCGTAGAGGATTTTGCCATCAAGACGATAATATGAGATTATACCACGGTCGCGGTAGTCCTGTGTTGTGCGTCGGCACACTCCTAATAGTTCCGAAAGCATGGCGTCCGTGATGAAACGCCTGCCGTGGAGCAATGGGTGGTACTCATCTCTCAACTTTTGGCACATCTCAGTAATATCGTCTGCTTGGGCTGTTAGACGCACTATGCGTGGGTCGGTAGCGGTGACTGTTTCTTTCATTGCCTATCTCCTTCCTCTTTGACGATGAGCCGGGCAATGTCATCGCCCTTGAACTGCGAGAGCCTTCCGAGATGCAAGAATCCGATTTTGCCGCGCTCTTTCATAGTGCGCAACTTTCGCTCGGATATATGCAGGTAATCACAGGTCTGCTTTGTGGTAAGCCAGTCTGACAACTTCTTGTCGCGCAACTGTTCATGAGACTGTCTAACAACCAAAGTTAGGCAGTCTCTATTTTATACACAAAATCAGAAGATTCAGGCAGCCTTTGCCACTCCAGATATAATCTTTGGGCAAAAGTTTAAATGAGGGTTCGTATAAAGCTGTTTCGCTGTTTCCGAAGACAAAAATTTATAACAAAAAGAGGATTTTGTCCATGCCTGGGCAAGTTTTCTCAGATTATGAGCAAGCGCTTTCAGACCGAAGTCGATTTTCGCTCCGGTCAGCCCCTTTAGCCTGAGTCGCCTGAACCTGCCGCATTCCTTTATCTGGCCGAACACTGCTTCCGGTTCGATCGGGCGATTACTCCTATGCTTCAACCCCTGCTCACTTGTAAGAAGCTCTCTTGCTCTGGCTTTATAGTCGTCAAGCGTGTGGTTCACTTCTATCTGTCGGTCGCGTTTGGATTTATGACATTGTCCTCTTAACGGACAACCTTCGCACCTACTGGCTCTATAAACACTGA
>USKE01000024.1 GCA_900555165.1 uncultured Porphyromonadaceae bacterium
GAGCCGGCCTCGATCTTTTCTGCGGCCATCTCGTTGAAGTTGGGGAACTGGTTTGTGCCGAGCAGAATCTCTTTACGGCGTGCCATGTCGTCATGGCGCTTGGCGCACGATGCGTTCACGGCTTTCTGTACCTCGCCAGAGTTGACGCAGGCGAAGAAACCTCCCTTATCGTCGATGTCGAGGAAGAGTTTCCAGGCCTCCTGGGCCAGCGATACGGTCAGTGTCTCCACATAATATGAACCGCCGGCGGGGTCGGCAACCTTGTCGAGGTGGCTCTCCTCTTTGAGCAGGAACTGCTGGTTGCGGGCGATGCGCTCAGAGAATTCATCGGGGCGCTTGTAGGGGAGGTCGAACGGAGTGACGGTGATAGAGTCGACACCGGCCAGGGCGGCCGACATTGCCTCGGTCTGCGAGCGCAGAAGGTTCACATGTGCGTCGTAGAGGGTCTGGTTGAAACGCGAGGTCGTGGCGTGGCAGGCCATCTTGCATGCGTCGTCAGCGGCGCCGTACTGGCGTGCGATCTGAGCCCACATCATGCGGGCGGCACGGAATTTGGCCAGCTCCATGAAGTAGTTCGACGACACGCCCATGTTGAACTTGATGCGGGCGGCCACCTCGTCGGCGCTGACGCCGGCCTCGGTGAGCAGTGTCATCCACTGTGCGCCCCATGCCAGGGCGTAGCCGAGTTCCTGGAATATATATGCGCCTGCGTTGTTGAACGCATCGGCATCAACCGAGAGTACCTTGAGGGCAGGCACATCCTTTACGGTCTCGATAAGGGTCTTTGCAGTCTCGGCGATGGCGGCGGGATTGATCTCCTTGCCGTGGCGGAACGCGGGCTTGAGCGGATTGTAGTCGATAGAGCCGCGGAATGTCTTCTCTGCGCCTTTCTCCTTCAGCACCTCAACGAGCGCTTTGGCCAGGTCGAGGGCGCATTTGGGGCATCCGGTGAAGTTTACTTCCACAGCGGCGAGGTCGATGCCGTCAAGCAGGGCGGCCACGATCTCTTTAGTGGGTTCCTTGACGGTGAAACCGAGCGAGTTCACCCCTTTTTCAAGCACCTCACGAGCTTTGGCGTTGGCCTCGGCGGGGTCGGTGTCGAGAATCTCCTGACGGGTAAGCCAGTGGTTGTTGTCGCGTGTGCCGCGGATGTAGGGGTATTCGCCGGGGAGCGAGTTCAGGGTCTTGAAGTCCTCGATGTCCTTGCGCATGTACATCGGCTGAACATTGAATCCTTCGTTTGTGCGCCATACGAGTTTTTTCTCGAAAGGCACGCCTTTGAGGTCAGCGTCGACCTTTGCCCGCCATGTGTCGTAGTCGATGGACGGGAATTGGGCAAACAGCTTCTCTTTTTTATTATCTGCCATGATAATTTATTGTGTTTGGTTGTTTCTTCATGGTCGGAAACCCGGCGTTGCCGCGGTTCCTATTGGGTAAATCTTGTGTGCAAATATACAAAATCAATAAATTATGCCAAAATTACGCCCGAAAAATCGCGTCTTTCAAGCGAATTTTCGGGCGTTAACTAAAATTTCATGCTCTTAAGCATGTCATGACTCGTTTTTTGCGGTGGCTGTGCGGTGGTGCGCGCGCCATTTGCGGCGCACTATGTCACGCGCCGCCAACAGAAGTCCCTGGAAAAGATAAATCAGCACGAGAATCCCGGCAACGATACCCGTGGCCCTGAAGAAAAAGCCGCGGCTGTCGTCGTTCGCGAGCCGTTCGGTGACTGCCATGGGGTCTTCTTCGGAACCGTCGCCGACAAGCGAGCTGAGCGTGGCTTTTGCCACGACATGACCGTCATTTACCAGGACGAGCGACATTATGCCGCGGGAGAGTTCCTTGAGTTCGGTGTCTTCGGCCGAATAGCAGGGGTAAGAGGCCATTGAGACATCTTTCCACCGCTCTATACCTTTGCGGCCTGTGCCGAGCAACGCCATCATGGCGATGCCGCTGCTGTCGGCAGCTGCATGCAGTTCGTTCAGGAAATAGGTGTAGGATATGTCGGCCCTTCCGGGTTCGGGAATCACGCATATCAGCAGTTTTCCCTCGGCGGGGAGCACGTCGGCGGTTATGTCATCGCCGTCCTCGTCAAGTATATGCAGCGAGTGGCTGTGGGTGGCTGCGGCAGGTTCGATGCGGTCTACATACGTCCAGTCGTTGCCCGGCAGGCTGTAGGCGTCGAATGTCTCGCGGTTTCCGTCCTTCTCGTAAATGAACTTTATGTCGTCGGTTTCGTCGTCGGTCTTTACAAGTTCTTTCCCGGGAGCGAACGGCCTGAAATCGACCAGAGGCTGCATGTTGTAGCCCACAAGGCTCACGCCTATCAGGTAAAGGGCCGCGATGATCTCCACGAGCCACTGTATCGGGGCCCTGAACAGGGGTTTGCCCACTGCGGCGCCTTTTACTATAAGGAACACCAGCGCGGCTACAGCCTGGATGAATTTTTTCTTCACGAACGTGGCCGTTTTTGAGATTACCCAGAAGTCGCCGAAACAGCCACAGTCGCTCACCGGATTTGCAATGGCGATATATGCCGTGAGCGGGAGCATGACCGCCTGCATCACGGTAAGCGCCCAGGGCGCTACACGACGGCAGCATCCGGTGGCCAGTAGCAGGCCGAAGATGAACTCGTACAGGCACACCAGCACCGCGCCGGTAAGCACTATCGAGCGCGGTATGGCCATGCCGAACGCCGCGAGATAATCTTCGAGCTTGAAGACGAATCCCCACGGGTCGATGGCCTTCACCATCCCCGACATTACGAACAGTCCGCCCACTGCCACGCGCAGTATCCACACTGCCACGCGGGTGCTAAGGCGCCGTTCTGCGGCGGGGTTATTCGCCGAGTTTGATGAGTGCGAAGACTGCATAGTTGATCATGTCGCGGTAATTTGCCTCGACACCCTCGGAGACTTTGGCCACGCCGTTGTGATCCTCAATCTCTTTGGTGCGCATTATCTTCATCAGTATCAGGTCGGTGAACGAGCTGACCCGCATCTTGCGCCACGCCTCGCCATAGTCGTGGTTCTTGTCGAGCATCAGGCGCCGGGTGGAGTCTATCTCTTCATCGTAGAGTCGCAGTGCCTCTTCAGGCGAGATGTCTTTTGTCGAGGCGAATCCCAGGCGGCACTGTATCAGCGCCACTATGCCGTAGTTCACAATGGCTATGAAACCGTCGGTGATGTTCTCATCGGTCACGCGGGCTGTGGCCCCGTTCTCGAGGGTGCGGATGCGGTCGGCCTTGATGAGAATCTGATCTGTCACGGCCGAGGGGCGCATAAGGCGCCATGACGCGCCGTAATCCTTGAGTTTGGCCTCGAATAACCGGCGGCATCTGCCGGTGGCCTCATTGAACTGCTCTATTGTTGATGGCATGGTGCTGTGTCTTGTATTCTGAATGTGATGTTAACTGGGAATGTCAGTCTTTCGGTGCCCCGGCCAGTGCTGTCAGGCGCGGCGCATCCACAAGGTATTTCACCGTGGCCTCGCGGATAATGGCAGGTGTCATGGCGGTGGCGGCCTCGACCTGACGGGTATAGCTGTCGCCGGTCACGCCCAGGGCATCCAGGTTTATGTGGAAATCAAGCATCGAGAAAGGGGAGTCGAGCACCGACGCCAGCGATGACAGCAGCAGGCGGCGTATGCCTGTGATCTCCTCTTCGGGCATCAGCGTTTCGGCGAGGCGCGCGATTTCCGTCTCGGTCTCGCGCAGCACGTCGTTCACATGACTGTTGTCGGTCTGGCATTCGATGTTTATGAATGTGCCTTCGAGGCGGGGAGTGGGGAAGGCCGAGATTCCGTAAGTGTACCCTTTGTCCTCGCGAATGTTGGCCATCAGGCGCGACCCGAAATATCCGCCGAGCGCTATGGTGGCCAGGCGCATGTTCTCGTAGTCGGGAGCGGTGCGCGGCAGGGTGGGGATGGCGATGCGGATGGCTGTCTGCATCGAGTCGGGCATCAGACGCAGGCTCCGGTCGCCGGCGGGATCGTATTCAGGAGCAATCACACGGCGGGCTATGCCGTTGTGGGCGGTGTAATCTGTCTGTCCGAAACACTTTTCTACAAGTCCGAGCAGTTCGTCAGTAATCTGCCCGGCAAGATAAATGGTAGGCGGCGTGCCCAGGAAAGCACGGGCGTGCAGTCGGCGTATGTCGTCGGCGCTGACAGAGAGGAAATCCGCGCCGGTGAGCACTCTCGCTGCCGGATGTCGCGGTCCGTAGGCCAATATGTTTATCTCTTCAGATGCGGCGTTGCTTACCTTCTTACGGCTCAGGTCGGTAGCGGCAGCGATTTTTTTGCATTGCGTGCCGGTGGCCTCAGGCGTCAGTGCCGGTCGGGTGAGTATGTCGGCGAACACAGGTATGGTTTCCTGCGCGCGTGAGTTGAGTCCGTAGAGCGTTGAGACACAATTATGGCGCCCGGCGTTGAAACTGGTCCAGGCACCGTTGTATTCGAGTGTCTCGGCAATTGCGGCTCCAGACATGCTCTGCGTGCCCTCGCTGAGTGTGCCGGTGAGGACGGGGTACAGTTCGGGGCGGTCGATGTCGAGTTTTCCCCCGCCATGTATCACTGTGATGCGGCTCACGGGCTGACTCCCGGCGTCAAGTATGGCCAGCCGCACACCGTTTGGCAGTGTCTGGCGGCGGAGCGGTGGAAGTTTCATTCCTGACAGCTCGGTCACTCCCGGGGGCGTGGTGCGGTCGAGTGTTGTCATGGCTCAGGGTTCTCAAGCATCCTGACGGCGGCCTCAAGGTCGGCCGGGGTGTCTATCCCCACGGTGGCGTAGTCGCTTTCTGCCGTCATTATGGTGTATCCGTTCTGCAGCCACCGCATCTGTTCGAGGCTCTCGGCTGTTTCAAGCGGTGCGGGGTCGAGCCGGGCAATCTCTTGCAGGATGTGGCCGCGGTAGGCGTACATGCCGATATGCGTGAGGTAGCGGTGCCGTGCGGGCCATTCCTCGGGGTCGACGCCGCGCAGGTAGGGGATGACCGAACGGCTGAAGGTCATGGCGCGTCCGCGCAGGTCGGTCTCGACTTTCGGTGTGTTCGGATTGGCGAGTTCGGCGTATGGGCGCCCGGGAGCGAACGGCCTTACGAGTGTGGCGATGTCGGCGTCGGGGTTGTCGAAACATGCCATGAGCTGGCGTATCTGTTCGGGGTGGATCAGCGGCTCGTCTCCCTGAACGTTCACAATCACGGTGTTGTCAGGGGTAGCTTGTCCTTCGGCCACCAGTTTCTCATAGGCCTCAAGGCAACGGTCGGTGCCGCTGCGGTGGTCGGTGCGGGTCATTATGGCCTTTCCGCCGAACTGTGTCACTGCATCATATATGCGGGCATCGTCGGTGGCGACATAGACGTCGCTGACGGCCTCGCTCACGCGGCGGCACACGCGTTCAATCACTGTCATGCCTGCCAGGTCGGCGAGCGGCCGGGGAAACGGCTCGACGCCCATCGGGCCGGTATTATCGCTATGAATCTCAGGTTGTTCTCCATGTGGATCATTCTACGGCAAAGCCGGCGGCGCCGGCGCCGAGCAATATTTTCTCTTCTTCTGGGGTGAAACTGCCGCGTGCCACGATGTGGTGCCGGTGACCGTTGCCGTTCACGGCCTCTACGATTCCGGTGAAGCGGTCGAGTGTGGCGGTGTCGCCGCTGACGGGCACGGTAATGTAATCGATGTCAAGCGGTTTAGGGGCCAGCGCCTCGTCGGGTGTCAGGCAGTCGGCACCGATTATGGCGTGGGCGCCGAGCTGTTCGCGTGCGGCGCGCACGATGTCGGGATTGGCGGTCGACAGGTGCAGACCGGTAATCTTCAGCTCGTCGACAAGCGCCGGACGGTCTACGAGAGTCATAATTATCTCAAACTCTGATGATTCCGCAGTTGTATCGTCGGGGCGTGCGCTGTCGTTGCTGTTGGCGCGGCATTCGTCGGCCACGGCCGTGGCTATGGCGCGTGCGGTGTCGTCATCGGTGTCTGCAGGGATGACGGTCTGTATCCAGCGGTAGCCGTCAGCTATCGCCTTGCGTGCCTGTGCGGCGGCCTCGGCCGTATCGGCTGATGCTTTGAGTATATACTGTTTCATCGGTAAGTGATGTGCGCAATTAGCCACAAAGTTAATTATTTTTTTGCGAAAGTGAGCTTCTTCAGGCGAAATTTCAACCTGATTTGTGGCCGTCGGGTTTATTATCGCACGGAATTGACCGATTCTATGAAAAATTTATGCGGTTTTGGCTCAGTTATCGGTTGCAAATTGTAGTCTGAATCAGATTTTAGTGGTCAAAAATTGTTTAGATGTGAAATTTTTGAGTAACTTTGCACCCTAAATCAGAGAATATCGAAAAAATATGAAGATTGATTCTGTAAATCTTGATGCGATTTTCGAGACGAGCTGGGAAGTTTGTAACAAAATAGGTGGAATATACACCGTTTTGTCATCAAAAGCCCTCACATTGCAAAATCTTTATAAAGACAAGACCATTTTTATCGGTCCTGATGTGTGGGATGAAGAGAATCCCTGTCCCTATTTCAGCGAAGTGCCTTCTCTGCTTATGCCCTGGAAGAAGAAAGCCAACCTTCCCTACGGCATATCGGTGCGCACAGGTCGCTGGAACATACCCGGCAAGCCCATTGTGGTACTGGTGAAGTTCCAGGGCGTATATGAAATAAAAGACTATTTCTATGGAGAGATGTGGCAGCGCTACGGTGTGGACTCGCTCCATGGCTATGGCGACTATGACGAGGGATGCTGTTTCGCTCTGGCGGCCGGCATCGTCATCGAAAGCATCTGCAATTTCAAGCGTTTCAGATACAAGAACGTAATCGCCCATTTCGATGAATGGACAACCGGCATGGGGCTGCTTTACACCGCCTGGAAACTGCCGACGGTAGCCACCATCTTCACTACCCACGCCACATCGATAGGCCGCTCGATCTGCGGCAACGGCAAACCGCTCTACGATTATCTGCCCGGATACAACGGCGACCAGATGGCGCGCGAGCTCAACATGGAGTCGAAACACTCGCTTGAAAAGGCCGCCGCCCACAATGCCGACTGTTTCACCACCGTGTCTGATGTTACCGCCGCCGAGTGCGAGCAGTTACTTGACATACGTCCGCAGGTGGTTACGCCCAACGGTTTCCAGCCTGAGTTCGTGCCCGTAAAGGGGAAGGCGAAAAAGGCCCGTTCGGTGGCCCGCGAGGCGATGCTCAACGTAGGCTCGAAGATGTCGGGTCAGCCCCTGGGCGACGACACATTTATAATCGCCACCTCAGGCCGTTGCGAATATCGCAACAAGGGAATCGATGTGTTCCTCGATGCCGCGAAAAAACTTGAGCAGGCTGATGTGAAAGGGAATCTGCTCCTATATATATTGGTTCCGGCATGGACCGGTGCCCCCAAGCAGGAACTCAAAGACGCGCTTGCGGCCGACAAATATATGCCTGTGCCCGATCCGGCATCGACGCATACCGTGCAGAATCCCGGCGGAGAAGATGCCATTCTGGGCCGCATGCACCAGCTCGGGCTGGGCGCCAACAGCGGCTCTAACGTGCAGGTGATTTATGTTCCCTGCTATCTCAACGGCGACGACGGAATTTTCAACCTCACATATTACGACATGCTGGCCGGTTTTGACGCCACAGCCTTCCCATCGTACTACGAGCCTTGGGGATACACACCGCTTGAATCGGTGGCGTTCGGCGTGCCTACGGTCACGACATCGCTCTCGGGTTTCGGCCAGTGGGTGCGTTCGGTAAACCGCGACAGTTTCGACACCGGCGGCGTGGAGGTGATAGAGCGCAACGACTCGAATTACGGCGAGGTTGTCGACCGTCTGGCACAGGCGATGCTTGACCTCGTGTCGGCATCGGAAGACCGCCGCGCGGCCATATCGAAAGCCGCTCACGAGACCGCATCGAAGGCCGAGTGGGACTATTTCGTGACCTACTACATTGACGCTTTCCGGGTGGCTCTCGACAATGCCGAGAAACGCTCTTCAAATCTGAAATAATAATAAGAAAAGCAATATCTTACTCACAATACAAGAAATGAAACTTCAAGTCAGCAACAGTAATGCCGCCGTATGGCGCGACATTACGGTCAAATCAGACCTTCCCTCGAAGCTCAAACCCCTCGAGGAGCTCGCCAAAAACCTCTGGTGGGTGTGGAACTCTGAGGCAAAAGCCCTGTTCCGCGACCTTAACCCCGACCTCTGGCGCAATACAGGTGAGAATCCCGTGATGGTGCTCCAGCAGCTCTCTTCAGAGCGTCTGGCCGAGGTCATCGCCGACAAGGCCATGATGGCCCGCATCGACAAGGTCTATGGCAAATTCAAGGAATACATGGCAAAGCCGATGCGCTCAGACATCCCCTCGGTGGCTTACTTCTCGATGGAGTACGGTCTGTGCAACGCCCTGAAGATCTATTCGGGCGGTCTCGGTGTTCTTGCCGGTGACTATATCAAGGAGGCATCCGATTCGTGCGTGCCCATGACCGCCGTAGGTTTCCTTTACCGTTACGGCTACTTCACACAGTCTCTGTCGGTCGACGGCCAGCAGATCGCCAACTACGAGGCCCAGAACTTCAACCAGCTCCCCATCGAGCAGGTAATGGAGGATAACGGCCGTCCGATGATTCTCGAGGTTCCTTACCCCGGCCGTACCATCTACAGCCACGTATGGCGCGTGAACGTGGGCCGCATGAACCTCTACCTGATGGATACCGATTTCGAGATGAACTCTGAGTTCGACCGTCCCATCACCCACCAGCTCTATGGCGGCGACTGGGAGAACCGTATCAAGCAGGAGTATCTGCTCGGTATCGGCGGTGTGCTCATGCTCAAGAAACTCGGTATCAAGTCTGAGCTCTTCCACTGCAACGAGGGTCACGCCGCCCTGCTCAACCTGCAGCGTCTGGTTGACTACGTGCAGGAGAAGCACCTCGACTTCCAGGTGGCTCTCGAGCTGGTGCGCGCATCGAGCCTCTACACCGTACACACCCCCGTCCCCGCAGGTCACGACTACTTCGACGAGGGTCTGTTCGGCAAATACATGGGCGAGTACCCCGCCAAGTTGGGCATCTCGTGGAACGACCTGATGAACATGGGCCGCGAGAACCCCAACACCAACGAGCGTTTCTCGATGAGCGTGTTCGCCCTCAACACCTGCCAGGAGGCAAACGGCGTTAGCTGGCTCCACGGCGAGGTGTCGAAGAAGATGTTCGCCGGAATCTGGAAAGGCTATGACTGGGCCGAGAGCCATGTAGGCTACGTGACCAACGGTGTGCACATGCCCACCTGGGCCGCATCAGAGTGGAAAGAGTTCTACAACGAGAAACTCGGCCATGCCGTGTTCGAGCATGCCGACGATCCCAAGTGCTGGGCTCCCATCCTGAAATGCACCGACCAGGAGATCTGGAACATGCGCATGACGATGAAGAACAAGTTCATCAACTTCGTAAAGCGTGACTTCAAGGAGAAATGGCTCGCAAACCAGGGTGATCCCTCGGCCGTGATGAGCATCGTCGACAAGATCAACCCCAACGCCCTGATCATCGGTTTCGCCCGCCGTTTCGCCACTTACAAACGCGCGCACCTGCTGTTCACCGACCTTGACCGTCTCTCGAAGATTGTCAACAACGAGCAGTTCCCCGTGCAGTTCGTGTTCTCGGGCAAGGCTCACCCCGCCGACGGCGCAGGCCAGGGCCTGATCAAGCGCATCATGGAGATTTCGCGCATGCCGCAGTTCCTGGGCAAGATCATCTTCCTCGAAGACTACAACATGATCGTGGCCAAGCGTCTTGTGACCGGTGTCGACATCTGGCTGAACACCCCGACACGTCCCCTTGAGGCATCGGGTACATCGGGCGAGAAAGCCGAGATGAACGGCGTGCTCAACTTCTCTGTGCTCGACGGCTGGTGGTACGAAGGTTACCGTTTCGACGAGAAAGCCGGCTGGGCCCTCACCGACAAGCGCACCTACACCGACCAGGCTCAGCAGGACAAGCTCGATGCCGCCACCATCTACTCGATGCTCGAGAACGAGATCGTGCCTCTCTACTACGCCAAGAACTCGCAGGGCTATTCGCCCGAGTGGGTGCAGTACATCAAGCGCTCGATTGCAAACATCGCTCCGCACTTCACCATGAAGCGCATGATCGAGGACTATATCCACCGTTTCTACAACAAGGAGGCCGCCCGCACCGAGAAACTCTGCGCCAAAGACTACGCTCTGGCCAAAGAGATCGTTGCCTGGAAAGAGAAAGTGGCCGCCGCATGGGATGGCATCAAGGTCTTTGACATCGAGCAGAGCGATGCCGCCAACTCAGTGGCCGGCGAGGACTTCAACGTCCGTGCCATCGTTGACACCAACGGCCTGGGCAAAGACCTCGGTCTGGAGCAGGTGATCTACAAGATCGAGAATGGCGAGGCCAAGTTCTTCGGCACCCGCCAGTTCGACGTCATCAAGCAGGAGGGCAACGTGCTCACATATCAGCTCAACTCCAAGCTCACAGACGCAGGCGTGTTCCGTTTCGGTTACCGTCTCTATCCCAAGAACGCCAATCTGCCCCACCGCATGGACTTCGCCTTCGTGCGCTGGATCTGATAACCCCCGTCAATTATTGAATGTCATGATACCATGACATTCAATAAACAATAAAACCGCCAGGCCATGTGGCCCGGCGGTTTTATTGTTTATTGAGTATTCAGAGAAATTAAATCTTGTCTGATCCGATTACCTTTATTGCGGGGTTGATTTCGAGCAGTTGCCTGACCATGCCGTCGCGGTCGCGCGGCGAGATCTCTATGGGCATGGCGCTCTTGAGCACACTGCGGTCGGTGAACTTTATCGACAGGCGCCGCGTCGACAGACATGGTCCCGCCAGCACACCGCGGCAATATCTAACCTCCTTTATCTTCGCGATCGGCAACCGGGTGGGGCGGAAAAACTGATATACCACCAGCCTGTCACCCTCGATGGCGTACCATGTGCCGGCCATCGCCACCCAGAACAGTCCCCCGATAAGGATGCCATATAGCACCGACAGCCATACCGTGCCGCCAATCGCCGCCACCACAAGTATGGTCATTGTAAAAATCACGATGGCTATCAGCCACCAGTCAATACGGGATCGGTATACGGTCTTCTGCATCATAACTTTGTCATATTTTGTAGCGCACTCAGCGTAATCGCAGGTTTGCCTTGCAAATATACGGCAATTATTTGAGTAAATCAGACAAATGGCAGACAGGATACAGCCGTAACTTTGCATTGTCAAATAAAAACATCGTGTAGTTTACGCTGTATTGGAGAAACGTCGCACTTACCGCGACTATACCGACTGTCAGGTGAGCGATCGGATTCTGTTCAAACTGATTGACGCTGCGTTCAAGGCACCGACCAACAATCACCTCCGGCAGATGGAATTCAGGTCAGCATTTATGTAATTTTGGCAAGCACTACCGTGAAATCGGTATGTCGCATGCAGTGGAAATGCCGTAACTTTGTATCGCTTAAGAAAGCATGATAGAAATCAGATGAATTGCAATTATTGAGTGGAGGGCGTTGCAGAACTCGGCTTTTGCCTAATTCGTAGGGGGACATTGCTTTGCGATGTCTTGCTGGTTATCAACGAGATAATCTGACATGCCAAAGGCATATCCCCTACAATTCGACGAGTCTTGCAACACCCTCTTTTTGTTTTAGACAATCTCTTGATATTAAAGGAGTCTGTAGTAGCTATGCCTATTCTTACGAGTCATTCGGGTTCTTCATGATAACAATTATAATTGGGAGAATTCAATAAATTTCTATTCAAAATAATATGCTTTGAATGAGTCATGGAGTTGCGGGAATGCCGCCGCTCTACCGTAAATCGAGTCACCGGTTTCGACCGGAAAGACTTAACAGCTAACTCATACTGCTGGTACTATCTGGAATTCCTAAATATCAGGTGCGGGATTTTTGGTAAGCCGTCCGGTAATTTTTATATCTGATGTATTGTGGTTTTGTATTAAATTTGCAGATGTGAGATTTCACGTTTGCATTAAACCAATCCTTTTTGAGACCAATCACATACTTAATATGGAAAAGAAGAAAAAGAAACGGCACAGACCTCTGCTTTTGACACTCAGACGGTGTCTGGCGGTACTTAGTATCGTGGCCGTGACATTGCTGTTTGTGGATTTCTCCGGACTGGCTCACCGTTGGCTCGGCTGGATGGCCAAAATCCAGTTCCTGCCCGCTGTGCTTTCGCTTAATGTTGTGGTGATTGTGGCGCTTGTGGCTGCCACACTGCTCTTCGGCCGCGTGTACTGCTCGGTGATTTGCCCGTTGGGCATTATGCAGGACGGTTTCGCATGGTTCGGAAAGAAAAGCCGCCGCAACCGCTATTCCTGGTCACCGGCGAAGAATCTGCTCAGATATGTGATGCTTGCCGTGATGGTTGTGGCTATCGTCGCCGGCGTCAGCGCCATTGTGGTGTTGCTGGCGCCGTACAGTGCCTACGGCCGCATAGCCCAGAGCCTGTTCGCTCCCGTATGGGCGTGGGGCAATAACCTGCTTGCCTCGTGGGCCGAGCATGCCGGCAGCTATGCATTCTATTCCGTGGATGTGTGGCTGAAAGGTGGCGTGACGCTTGTCGTCGCCTTGGTCACGCTGGTTGTACTCGGTGTGCTGGCCTGGCGCAACGGCCGCACATACTGCAATACGATATGTCCGGTGGGCACCGTGCTTGGTCTGCTGTCGCGCTGGTCGCTGTTCCGCCCGGTGATTGACACCTCGAAATGTATCAACTGCGGCCTTTGCGCCCGCAACTGCAAGAGTGCCTGCATCAATGCCAAAGAGCATAAGATCGATTATTCGCGCTGCGTGGCCTGTATGGACTGCATAGACAAATGTCACGAGGGGGCGATATCATATACCCTGCGCCGCAATGCCACCAGAGAGGTTAAGAAGGGCGCAGTCGACAGCGGTCGCCGCGGATTCCTCGCCGTTACGGCCACAGTTGCCGCAGTTGGCGGCCCCACGGGCCCTCCGAGCA
>USKE01000025.1 GCA_900555165.1 uncultured Porphyromonadaceae bacterium
TGCCACATGATTGAGGCCACACTGCCGCAGGGCATAACCGCCGCCGAGCTGATTGACCGCCTCAACCCCACCCCGGCCCTGTGCGGCACCCCGCGCGAAGCCGCCATCGCCGACATCACTGCAAACGAACTCCACGACCGCGGATGCTACGGCGGCGCCGTAGGCCTCGTTTCCACCGCCGCCCACGCCGACATCCGCCTCTTCGTCACCCTGCGCTGCTGCCACATCTCGGGCCGTACCATCCGGGCCTTTGCCGGCGGCGGCATCACCCCCGACTCAGACCCCGCCACCGAATGGCGCGAAAGCTCCGCCAAAGCCTCCTTCTTCACCCGCCACATGCACCCCTGACCGGGAAACAGCACCAGCGAACTGTAGGGATGCACCCCGGTGCATCCACTTCCTGTCATTGAAACAGGCTCGTTGATGTCAGGATACACCGGGGCGCATCCCTACATCGTTGACGGCCAACTCTTATGAAATGGCCCGAATTTGATTGAATTTGTCACAGGCCCATGGGTGAAGTTTCGGAATAATTATTAATTTTGCATGCAGGTAACAGCATTCAAATCATCCATGGCAACCAGCGCACAACAGAAACAGGAACTTTTCAAAGCCATATGGGCAACAGCCGAAGACTTGCGTAATTCAGTCGACGGCTGGGATTTCAAGAGCTATGTGCTCGGCATACTGTTCTATCGTTTTATTTCAGAGAACATAACCAACTACATCAACCAGATGCAGAGGGCGGCGGGTGATTCTGATTTCGACTATGCCGATTTCCCTGACGAGGAGGCTGCGGCCGCAAAGGATGACCTGGTACGCGAAAAAGGCTTTTTCATCCTCCCCTCACAATTGTTCTGCAACGTGCGCAAACGGGCCAAAACCGACCCGAACCTGAATGTCACCCTTGACAGTATCTTCAAGGCCATCGAGTCATCGGCCATAGGCACAGAGAGCGAACCCGACATGAAGGGCCTCTTTGCCGACATCGACGTCAACTCCAACAAACTCGGAGGCACCGTCGAGAAACGCAACGAACAGCTGACCAAGATACTCAACAACATCGGCGGCATAGACCTGAAGGGAGAGTATGCCGACAACCAGATAGACATATTCGGCGATGCATACGAGTTCCTCATGACCATGTATGCATCAAACGCCGGAAAAAGCGGGGGCGAGTTCTTCACGCCACAGGAGGTGAGCGAGCTCCTGGCACGCATCGTCAGCCACAACCGCCGGTATGTGAACAAAGTCTACGATCCGGCCTGCGGCTCGGGTTCACTGCTACTGCAGTTCGCCAAAGTGCTGGGCAAAGAGAATGTCAAGAAAGGATTCTTCGGGCAGGAGCTGAACATCACAACGTTTAACCTGTGCCGCATAAACATGTTCCTGCACGACATAAACTATGCACACTTCGACATCCAGAACGGCGACACGCTCCTGGAACCCGCGCACTGGGACGACGAGCCGTTTGACGCCATAGTTTCAAACCCGCCCTACTCCACAAAGTGGGTCGGCGACGACAATCCTCTGCTGATTAACGACCCCCGGTTCGCCCCTGCGGGGGTACTGGCGCCCAAAAGCAAGAGCGACCTCGCTTTCACCATGCACATGCTGCACTGGCTCTCTACGGAGGGCACAGCGGCAATCGTAGAGTTCCCCGGAGTACTTTACCGCAGCGGCAAAGAACAGAAAATCAGACAGTACCTGATTGACAACAACTATGTCGATACGGTCATCCAGCTCCCTCCGAACCTTTTTTTCGGTGTGAGCATAGCCACCTGCATCATAGTGCTGAAGAAATCTAAACGCGAGAACAAAACGCTCTTCATCGACGCCTCGGCACTATTCGTGCACGAAGGCAACAAAAACAAACTCTCGCCTGAAAACATAGCTGCAATCGTAAGTGAGTATGCCGACCGCAGGGAGATTCCGCACTTTTCGGCGCTCGTCGACAACAAGACCGTTGCCGCCAACGGCTACAACCTGTCGGTAAGCAGTTACGTCGAGGCCGAGAATACGCGCCCGCAGACCGACATACGGGAACTGAACGCCCGCATTGCCCGCATCGTAGAGAACGAGAACCGCCTCCGTGCCGAAATCAACGCCATCATCCGCGAACTCGAATCCGAAACCCTATGAAACCGCCTGAGCCACGAACCGATATGACACATATCGTTATCGCCCGCATTGTAGGGATGCACCCCGGTGCATCCTGATATCCCCGGGCCACACGCCATAAGGAGAGGAGGATGCACCGGGGTGCATCCCTACAACCTGAGAACATCAAAAACCGAACGCAGTGCGTTCACAATTCTGAAAACCATGAGCAGATTACAGGAACTGATACAACGTCTATGTCCCAACGGGGTGGAATACAAGCAACTCGGGGAAATTGTATCCATACCGACGGAACGAATCAATATAAAACTTGTTCCCAATGGACTATATGTCGGTGTGGAAAATCTCTTGAAAGACAAGGAAGGCATGATTCCGGCTCCAAAGATGCCGCCGGCAAATGACGTAATCAAGTTTGAGGCTAACGACATATTAATCGGAAATATAAGACCATATTTAAAGAAAATATGGTTGGCAGACAAGGATGGAGGCACCAATGGAGATGTGGTACTATTACGCATAGATGCAGGGGCTCTCATGCTACCTAAGTTTCTATATTACATTGTTTCCTCAGACAGTTTTTTCTCTTTTCATAACCAATATGCAAAGGGAGCAAAGATGCCAAGAGGTGATAAACAAAAAATCATGGAGTTTCTCATTCCCGTTCCGCCAATTGAGGTGCAGGAGGAGGTCGTGCGGATTCTCGACACCTTCAGTGCGCACGCAGCGGAGCTGCAAGCGGAGCTGCAAGCGCGCAAAGAGCAATACGATTATTATCGTAATCTCTTGCTCACATTCAGTCCCTCCGCCTGCGGCTACGGGACCGATGGTGAGCAAGAGTTAGAGCTAACTACCCCCCCCCACAAGTAGTTACAAAATCACTTGGAAAACTATGGGCGAGATTGGTAAGTTTGTCAGAGGCAATGGCCTACAGAAAAAAGACTTTACAGAAAGTGGTGTAGGGTGTATCCATTATGGGCAGATTTATACTCATTACGGAACATTTGCTACCATGACTAAATCTTTTGTATGTCCGGCACTTGCAAAAAAACTCAGAAAAGCCCAGTATGGCGATCTGATTATTGCAACTACCAGTGAAAATGTCGAAGACGTAGGCAAGGCTGTGGCATGGCTGGGTAATGAAGAAATTGCCATAAGCGGCGACTCATATGTGTTTTCACACGACCAAAACCCGAAATATATGGCATATCTCCTGCAGACTCATCGTTTTCTACAATTTAAGCGAATGAATGTCTCCGGAACCAAAGTAACCCGTATATCCGGTGAAAATCTTGAAAAGTTTATCATCCCCATCCCCCCGTTGGAAGTCCAGGAGAGAATCGTAGGCATTCTTGACCGGTTTGAGACTCTGGTGAATGACCTGACTCAAGGACTGCCGGCTGAAATCGCGGCGTGCAGTGAACGCTACGAATATTTTCGCAACAAGCTGCTGACATTCAAAAAGATTGCTTAAGCATGAACCATGATGTAGGGATGCACCCCGGTGCATCCAAAACCACCAGTGACGCCTCAACAGGCATATTATCAACCGCGACGATGAAGGATGCACCTGGGTGCATCCCTACAGCCGCCGGTCAGCGTATGCCAAATCATTTCAACCGCAAGAACATTCGCGCCGAGTTTCACGACTATTCAGGCGGCAACTATTTCGTCACAATATGCACACGTGACAAACTGCATTATTTCGGCGAAATCATAAATGGTGAAATGCATTATAGCGTAATCGGTGAATTTGCAAGACAAGCTTTGGAAACATTGCATACACATTATAATTATGTGAGAGTACCATTGTTTGTTGTGATGCCTAATCATGTCCATGCCATAATAACAATCAGGGAGAGTGCGGATGCACCGGGGTGCATCCCGACAATCAGGACGGCACTCGGCGTAGTGGTCGGAGGCTACAAACAGTCTGTGACACGCTATGCCCGGCGCAACAGCATTGAGTTTGGCTGGCAGGGAAGGTATCATGACCATATAATACGAGGAAGGGAAGATGGAGACCCGATTGCCGAATATATTGAAAACAATATTGCCCGCTGGGCAGATGACTGCTTTAACGTATGAATTTCTACGACCTGATATCAGAGAATCCGGAATCGACGGTGGTAGCCGAGTTTGAGCCGGGATACCGCAGTGCCGCGCAGTACCAGAACGAGGCCGAGATGGAGGCCGACTTCATAAGGCAACTGACCGGACAGGCCTACGATTACCTGCCGGTGAAGAATGAACACGAGCTGAAGGCCAATCTGCGCGCACAGATTGAGCGGCTCAACAGCCTCACGTTTTCAGATGACGAATGGCAGCAGTTTTTCACCGAACATCTCGGCAATCCCCAGCAAGGCATAGTCGAGAAGACAAGAACCATTCAGGAAGATCATATCAAGGCGTGGACGCGCCCCGACGGTTCCAAAGCCAATATTTATCTGATTGACAAAGAGAACATACATAACAATTCATTGCAGGTCATCAACCAGTATGTGCCCGAGGGAGGAGCGTTCGACAACCGTTATGACGTCACGATTCTGGTAAACGGCCTGCCTCTCGTTCACGTGGAGCTGAAACGGCGAGGAGTAAGCATCAAGGATGCCTTCAACCAGATCAGCCGCTACCAGCGTGATTCATTCTGGGCCGGATGCGGACTGTTCGAGTTCGTGCAGATATTCATAATCAGCAACGGCACACTCACCAAATATTACAGCAACACCACCCGCGACGCCGTGGCGCGCAGCAACCAGAACCACGGCAAAGGGAAAGGGAAGAAACAGACCTCGAACTCCTTTGAGTTCACGTCATACTGGGCGAAGAAAGACAACGAACCGATTCTTGACCTTGTGGATTTCACCCGTACCTTTCTGGCCAAGCATACCATACTGAATATACTTACCCGGTACTGCGTATTCACATCCGAGAACCTACTGCTCGTGATGCGTCCCTACCAGATTGCCGCCACGGAAGAGATTATCCGCCGTATTGTCATCAGCACCAACGCCCGCACATGGGGCAGGCGCGAAGGTGGCGGATATGTGTGGCACACTACCGGTTCGGGCAAGACTCTGACATCGTTCAAGACAGCCCGGCTTGCTTCACATCTGCCTGACATTGACAAAGTGCTGTTTGTCGTAGACCGCAAGGACCTCGACTACCAGACCATGAAAGAGTATGACCGTTTCGAGAAAGGCGCGGCCAACTCAAACGGTTCCACGGCTGTGCTGGCCCGGCAGCTGAGCGCTGACAGCAATGCCCGCATCATCATCACGACCATTCAGAAACTCAGCAACTTCATTGCCCGCAATCCGCGCCACCCGGTGTATAACCGGCATGTGGTGCTGATTTTCGACGAATGCCACCGTTCGCAGTTCGGCGACATGCACAAGGCTATCGTAAAAAAATTCAGGAAATACCATATGTTCGGATTCACCGGCACACCGATATTTCCTGAAAACGCGGGGGCGGTACACAATGTGGAATTCACCACCACCGAAGGTGCTTTCGGTGACCAGCTGCATCAGTACACTATTGTCGACGCTATCCGCGACGAGAACGTACTGCCGTTCAAGGTCGACTATATCCGCACCATGCGCGAGGAAGACGAGGTGCCCGACGAGATGGTCTGCAACATAGACCGGGAGCGTGCGCTGCAGGCACCCGAACGAATCTCGCTTATCACACAATATATACTTGAACATTTCGCGCAAAAGACACGCCGTGATGCCCGCAGCTATTCTTTCAGGCGCCTCATGAACGTGAAAGAGGTGGCCGGCGCGCGCGACCGCAATACCGTGCACGAGGAAAAGCACGCCGTCCGGCTTACCGGTTTTAACTCCATACTGGCCGTTGCATCCATACCCTTCGTAAGACTCTATTACACCGAGTTCCAGAAACAGATGGAGCAGCTGCCCCCGGACAGACGACTCAAAATCGCAACAATCTACAGCTATTCGCCCAACGTGGACATAGAGGACGAGACACCCGAAAGCACTGACGGACTCGACAGCGACAGCCGCGCCTTCCTTGAAAGCTGTATCGGCGACTACAACCGCATGTTCGGCACAAGCTATGACACAAGCGCCGACAAATTCCAGAACTACTACAAGGATCTGTCGCTGCGCATGAAGAACCGCGAAATCGACCTGCTGATTGTGGTGAACATGTTCCTGACCGGTTTCGACGCCACCACCCTGAACACGCTGTGGGTCGACAAAAACCTGCGCATGCACGGACTTCTGCAAGCATACTCGCGGACGAACCGCATTCTCAATTCCATAAAAGACCACGGCAACATAGTGTGTTTCCGGAACCTTGAAAAAGCCACCAACGACTGCCTGCAGCTTTTCGGGAACAGAAATGCCGGGGGGCTTATCCTGCTCAAGACATTCCCCGACTATTACTTCGGGTATGACGATGCCGTAGGGAGGCACCGCCCCGGATGGAAAGAGCTGGTAGAAGAGCTGCTGGCAAAATTCCCGATTCAAGGTTTTCCGCTGACTGGCGAAACTGCCGAAAAAGAGTTCATCAAGCTTTTCGGTACCCTGCTCCGCGCCCTGAACATACTGCTGACATTCGACGAGTTCGCGGGTAACGAGATAATTGACCTTGACGGCGATTTCCTCGACTACCGCAGTTTCTACAACGAACTGCACGACAGATACCGTCCCAAAGAGGGAACGCTTGCCAATATCAATGATGACCTGGTTTTCGAGATGGAGCTGATGAAGTCCATAGAAATCAATATAGACTACATCCTGTTTCTGGTAGGGCAGCTCACAGGCGACAGCGATCATGACCATGAAATCATAGTCAAGACAATGAAGTCGGTACAGGCGTCGCCCGACCTGCGCAACAAGGAGGAGCTGATACGTCAGTTCATCGAAAACCATACCCCCGAAACCGATATCCACGACCAATGGAGCGAGTTTGTGCGCCAGAGTCAGCGGAAGGAGATAGATACCATCATCTCGGAAGAAAATCTCAGACGAGAGAAAACCCTCGATTTCCTGGAACAATCGTTCCGCAACGGCGAAATCAGGGAAAGCGGCACCGGCATTGCCGACATACTGCCCCCGATGGGGCTGTTCGGCAACGCAGGCACCCGTCGTTCCGAGAAAAAGAAGAATGTAATCAGACGTCTCAAAGAGTTCTTTAACCGTTTCTACGACATATCCGGTGGCAAACTGCTGCTGGACCGACCGAATTCCAGCACTGACTGAATTGCGGCAATAATCTGAATGCTGTGACACAAATCTAAATGTCGTGGCCCACGATGTAGGGATGCACCCCGGTGCATCCTGCTATCAAAGTGTCAGGTAATAAATGCTCACGACGCATTCCACGGAGAGGATGCACCGGGGTGCATCCCTACTGTTATACGGTAAGCCTCCTTATCCACATATATATCCGGCAGACATGGGAATGGCCATGGGAATGGCAGAATAATTGGGGGAAAGGATGGGAGAACCGGCAAAAAGTTGTAACTTTGCACCATAGGTAAAGAAGTCTTATCAAAAAGCCAAAGGTGGAAAATAAGGATGCAGTTTCACAAAGCGTACCCCCTGTGACCGGTCGAGCGGATGCTTTATGCTCGTCAGAGGCGCAGGGAAGTGCCGACGGGCGCCCTTACCGTATCGGGGTGGCGCTTTCGGGCGGCGGGGCACGCGGATTTGCACATGCCGGGGCTTTGGCAGCGCTTGAAGAGGCCGGCATAAAGCCCGACATCATAGCCGGCGTGAGCGCCGGGGCTGTGGCCGCCACGCTTTACGCCGCCGGCATTCCGCCGAAAGAGATGCTTTCGCGTTTCTCGCAGAAATTCACCGATTATATCGAACTGGCTTTCAGGCAGGGAGGGGGCGGACTGCTCTCGCTCACAAAACTCAAGCAGTTCATGCTCAAAAATACGGGCGTACAGAACCTTGAGGAGCTGCAGATACCCACCTACATCGGCGTAACCGATTTCGACCACGGCGTAGCAACCGAGTTCCACACCGGCAACCTGGGCGAACGCGTGATGGCGTCGTGCAGCATCCCCATCGTATTCCGCCCGGTAAAAATCGACGGTGTGAACTACGTTGACGGGGGCGTGCTGCGCAATCTGCCGGCATGGACCATCCGCGACAAATGCCGCACGCTTATCGGCATCAACTGCTCGCCGATGCCCTCGTTCCGCTACCGCAAGTCGATCTTCGAGGTGGCGATACGTACTTTCAACCTAATGGCAAAAACCAATCAGGAGCCCGACATGGCCATGTGCGACCTTGTCATAAAGACCCCCGATATAGCCACATATCAGGTCTTCAACCTCAAGGATATACAGAAAATCTATCTGAGCGGCTATGCCGCCGCGCACCGCGCCATAAAACTCTGGCTCGCCGAAAACAAACCAATCTAACCCATTGAACAGACCTTATGGCGACAAACAAAACGGCACCGGCGCAGAAACCTGTGATATACCAGATGATTCCGCGTCTGTTTGCCAACTACACCGAAGACTGTGTGCCCGACGGCGACATAGACCGTAACGGATGCGGCAAGCTGAACGACATCACCCCCATAGTGCTCAAGGAGATAAAGGACCTGGGCATAACGCATGTGTGGTATACCGGCATCATCGAACACGCCCATGCCACCGACTATTCGGCCTTCGGCATAACGCCTGACAATCCCGGCGTGGTCAAAGGTAAGGCAGGCTCGCCCTACGCCATCAGCGACTACTACGACATCGACCCCGACGTGGCCGTCGACGTGCCCGCACGTCTGCAGGAATTCGACGCGCTGGTGAAACGTACACACGATGCCGGCATGAAGGTGCTCATAGATTTCGTGCCCAACCATGTGGCGCGCCGCTACCACTCTGACGCGGCGCCGGCCGGAGTGGAGGATCTTGGCCAAGGTGACGACGTGACCAAATTCTTCGCCCGCGACAACAACTTCTATTATATAACACGCCAGAAATTCGAGCCGTCGTTTGACTACGGCGATTACTACGAGTTCCCGGCCAAGGCATCGGGCAACGACTGTTTCAACGCATTCCCCGGCATAAACGACTGGTACGAGACCGTGAAACTGAACTATGGCGTGGACTACGGCGACGGCTCGCGGCACTTCGACCCCGTGCCCTCGACATGGCTCAAGATGCTGCACATTCTGCGCTACTGGGCGTCGAAGGGAATCGACGGATTCCGTTGCGACATGGTGTTCATGGTTCCCGTGGAGTTCTGGGCCTGGGCCATACCGCAGGTAAAGGCCACCTACCCCGACATCATATTCATCGCCGAGATATATGACACGAACCAGTATCGCGACTTCCTGTTCCGCGGCGGGTTCGACTACCTCTACGACAAGGTGAACCTCTACGACACCCTGCGTGCCGTGCAGTGCCACCATGTGTCAGCCGCCAAGCTCACCGACTGCTGGCAGAGGGTCGACGGCATCGGCAACCGCATGCTCAATTTCCTCGAGAACCATGACGAGCAGCGTTTCGCCTCGCGGCAGTATGCCGGTGCGGCCGACCGGGTCCTCCCCTCGCTTGTGGTAAGCTCGATGATGTCGGCGGCTCCGTTCATGATCTACGCCGGGCAGGAGCTTGGCGAACCGGGCGCCGACGCCGAAGGGTTCAGCGGCCCCGACGGACGCACCACCATCTTCGACTACTGGTCGATTCCGACCCTGCGCCGGTGGCTCAACAACGGCAAGGCCGACGGGGGCGGGTCGTATCCCGAAGAACGCGCCCTGCGCGGCGTCTACCGCCAGGTGCTGAACCTGCTCAACAGCGAAACGGCGCTAAGAGAGGGTGAGTTCTTCGACCTGATGTATGTAAACTTCGACAACCCCGACTTCTCGCCCCACCGCAACTACGCCTTCATGCGCCGCAGCGGCGACGAGGTCATACTCATAGCCGTAAATTTCTCAGACAGCGCAGCCGAAATTGCCGTCAACCTGCCTGACCTGGCCCTGAACATGTACGGCATCAAGCCCGGCGCCCACGGCGCCACCGAACTTCTAACGGGGCGCACCGCCACGCTCGACATCTCGGCCTCCGCACCGGCGCGCACCCATATCGGCCCCTGGGGTGCCGTACTCTGGAAATTCAGCGCGTCGAAGCCCAAAGCCGCGCCCCGCGCACTGAAAAAAGCAGCCGCACCCGCACAGGCCGAGGCCACTGAGGCCGATACGGCGCCGGCCAGACCGGGGGCCGGCCGGAAACCAAGGAAAAAATCAGACAGGCAAAAGGCGGCTCATTGACAAATAAGTCGTAACTTTGCATCATCGAAACATCCCAACATTTCACATAATGAATCCCATTCTTCCACCCATCAAGGTATTCGCAGGAACAAAATCGCGCTACATGGCCGAGGAAATCTGCCAGGAACTCGGCATCGAGCTGGGCAAAATGAACATCCAGCATTTTGCCGACGGCGAATTTGAAGTGTCGTTTGAGGAATCGATCCGTGGCTGCGAGGTCTATCTCGTGCAGTCTACATTCCCCAACTCAGACAACCTCATGGAACTCCTGCTGATGATCGACGCCGCCAAACGCGCATCGGCAAAGTCGGTAATCGCCGTGATTCCCTATTTCGGCTGGGCCCGTCAGGACCGCAAGGACAAGCCCCGCGTATCCATCGCCGCCAAACTCGTCAGCGACCTTCTTCAGGCCGCCGGAGTCGACCGCGTCATCACCATGGATCTCCACGCCGACCAGATCCAGGGATTCTTCAATGTGCCGGTCGACCACCTCTACGGTTCGTCGGTATTCCTCCCCTACATCGAGAGCCTGCACCTGCCCGACCTGGTTATCGCCACACCCGATGTGGGCGGTGCCAAACGCGCCAACTCATACGCCAAATACCTCAACGTGCCCCTGGTGCTCTGCCACAAACAGCGCGCCAAAGCCAATGTAGTGGCCACAATGACCGTGATCGGCGATGTCAAAGGCAAGAATGTGGTGCTCGTTGACGATATGGTCGACACCGCCGGCACCATCACAAAGGCCGCTGACCTGATGATGGCCGAGGGAGCCAAATCAGTAAGGGCGCTCTGCTCGCACGCCATCATGAGCGATCCGGCATCGGAACGCGTGACCAACTGCGCGCTTGAAGAGATGATCTTCACCAACTCTATCCCCTTCAACAAGAACTGCCCCAAGTGCACCATCCTGTCGGTGGCCAAGATGTTTGCCGACACCATCCGCCGCGTGCACAACAACGAATCGATTTCGTCGCAGTATCTGCTCTGATACCGCCGACCTTTATATCCGATATCAACAAACGAAATCCGGTCGGCACACTCTGCCACCGGATTTCGTTTTATCGTTTCCGTGCTAAAAAATGTTATCGTGTGCAACATCCGGCACACCGCGGCGTCATACAGGCAAACAGCTTTAACACACGAATGTACACCCGTCTGATAATATCCCTGCTGGCTATGCAGGGCGCTCTGAGCGCCGCAGCCACAGTAGTCGTCGACTCTGCCACGGGCAAGCCTCTCGCCAAAGCCTCGGTACTCGACCGCAACGGCACCGTGGCAGGTATCTGCTCTGACCGCGGCGAACTGCCATATCTCAGTCCCGACGCATATCCGGTGACCATACAGTACATGGGCTACGAGCCTGTAACGCTGGTCAGACCGCGCGAAGGTACCGTGAAAATGATCGAGACCCCCTACGACCTGGCCGAAGTGGAATTCGTGGCCCGCAAGCCCGAGGTTCTGCAGATACAGGGGTACATCAGGGAATACTCCACCCTGACCACATCGACAGGCGACGTGATGCTGTTCCGCGAGAAAGCGGTAGATTTCATGGTGCCCTCAAACGAGGTGAAGAGTTTCAAGGGGTGGCTTTACCCCAGGGTGCTGTCGTCACGCTCATATTACCATTTCACCGACTCAGAAGGGCTCGACAGTGTGAGCAACACTTTCAGCCAGCATTTCTCGTGGTCAGACTGGGTGGGTATCTTCAAGGAACGCGAACTCCCCGACCTGCTCAAGAACCGGACCAGCGTCACCGACACTGTGATGGGAAAATACACCCCCTCGCAGATATGGAACCGAAACGGCCAGCGCGTCGCACTTGACATCGACATGCTTGCCCGCAAGGAGAATCTCTCGTGGGCGCCGCGCATAGCGTCGTTTATCGCCGAAGGGAACGACTTCACACGGTTCACCATGAAATATCAGTTCGACGACGTTACAGCAGGCAATCTTTCGGCCGACAACATATCGCTTATCTCATATAACATAGAGTCGAGCCGCAGCGGCCGCGACATGCACCGACTCTCGGCCCGCGAGACCCCGCTCTACGTAAGCACATACGCCGAGCTCTACATCACCGACCGGCGCTATATAAGCGTAGCCGATGCCCGTCGTGCCGAAAAGCATCCCCCGCTCGACGAGTTCGCACGCCTCGTCGCGCCCGACAACGCTCCCGCGCTCCCACCCTCCACCGTAAACCTTATCAGACGTGTCGACAACATCGACCATGACGCACGCCGCCGCGAGGCCGAGGCCGACCACCGCTATATCGGCAAACCTAACAAAGAGCGTTTCAGCATCATCGGCTCAATCAAGAAAGTAATAAAACTCGTCCAGTCAATCGCCGGATAATCAGTCCGCCCAATCCATACCAGCTCATACCGGACATAACCTGAGTTCCCGGTATGAATGCCTGCATATCATGACACACCCTCACAATGAGGCAATGCGTGTCTGCCGCGTGGTCTGTCGGCCTCGCGACAGCCAGAATGTTGCATATTTTGTAAAATTTTCATCATAATGCACGTTTATTAACCTATAAAATCCTTCAAAAAAGCGTAATATCCTAAGATCCGAGACGAAAATGTCGC
>USKE01000026.1 GCA_900555165.1 uncultured Porphyromonadaceae bacterium
AATGTTACGATTTTCGGTCAGTCCGGCGGCGGTGCCAAAGTGACAACGCTGCTGCAGACCCCGGCAGCAGATGGCCTGTACCACAGGGCGATGATAATGAGTGGTGTGCTGGAAGGTTTGCTGAACGACAGTGTCGGCAGCGGCAGGGACTGTGTGCAGGCGCTGATGCAGGAGCTTGGCGTGCAGACAGCACAGCAGCTGGAAACTGTGCCCTACCACCAACTGGCGCAGGCTTACCGGAACGTCAGCCCAGCTCTGAAAGCAAAAGGCGCGAACGTGGGCCAAAGTCCCCACCCGAACCGCTTCTATCTTGGAGATCCGCTCCAAAACGGCAGCGGGTTTCGGCCCGAGACTGCAAACGTTCCGGTGCTGATCGGTACGGTTTATTCGGAGTTCTACGGTTTCTTTGATGGTCTGAAAGGAGTCGGCCCGGAAGAAGCAGTGGGTCTGTCTGCCGCAGAGACCCTGCGGAAGCAGTTCCGCACTGCCTACCCGCACCGCCCGGAGGAGGACCTGCTGCTGGCAGATACCAGCTTCCGCGCCCCCACGATCAAATATGTCCGGGAGCGTGCCAAGGCGGGCGGAAAGGTGTACAGTTATCTGTTTGATCAGGACTTCCCTCTGATGGGGAAAAGCACCCCGTGGCACTGTGCGGATATCCCATTTGTGTTCCACAACACAGAGCTTGTGCCAGTGTGTGCCTTTGAGGGAGCAAAGCAGCTGGAAGCGGAAATTTTTGGCGCTGTGATGCAGTTTGCCCGTACCGGTGCGCCGGGCTGGGCTGCCAGTACGGAGGATGTGGAACAGACCATGCTTTTCGGCCCCCAAAGCCGTCTGGTGCAGAATCACGATCACGCACTGATCGAAGCATTGGCACCCTTCACAGATTTACGGATGAAAAAAGCGACCCGGGCAGGCGGACAGATCCAGCATTAAAAAGCGCTGTTCAATGTATTTTGCCGTGGAAAACAACAAGGGGCTTTTCAAGGGCAGCGGCAGTGACGATGTCCTGCGGGAAAAGTTTGCCCGGCAGCTGAAGTGGTGTACCGATGTCATGGATGTTTTTGCACCCTGAATGGGGCTGAAATTAAAAAATGCAGTACCTTCTCTGCGCTTTCTCGCATGGAAGGTACTGCATTTTTGCCTGCTGCCTTATCTGTGCGGAATGGATGCCGCACGCGGCATTCAAGGGTCAAACCGGTCTGCATTCTATAATTGCCACTTGACCCAACCCGTGGTATAATGAAAGAATCGAATACTATGGGAACAAAGGACAGGGGTCAGAACAGAAAATGGCAAAACGAAAGCGAAAAACAACTGCAAAGCGCGCGTCTGCACGCAGAAAAAGCCGGGCCGAGGAGCGGATGCCGGCAGGGCTGGGCACCCTGTTCCTGGCTGCTGGCGTGATCCTCCTCACCAAGAAGAAAGAGGATGACAATGCGTAAAGCATCCCCGGGCGTCATCTGTGTCCTGCTGGGAGTCGTCTTGCTGCTGGCGGCGCTGGGCCTCCTCAAGGCGAGCCATGAAACCGGTTTTCTTTTTCGGTTTTTTGGCGTTCTCGGCCATGCGGGCGCGTATCTTCTTCTCGTCGATCACCCAGCGGAAGATGTAGGTCTGCAGGATGGTGATCAGCAGTGACAGGAAGTAATAGTAGCTCAGGCCCGAGGCATAGTCGTTGAAGAAGAAGAGGAACATCACCGGCATCAGGTACATCATCCACTTCATGCCGGGCATCGAGCCTGACGTGGGCTGGCTGGCCATGTTGATGCGGGTATAGATGATGTTGGTGACGGTCATCAGCAGACAGAACAGGCTCACATGGCTGCCGAACCAGGGTATGGTGAACGGCAGGGTGAAGATTACGTCGGGAGCCGCCAGGTCCTTGGCCCAGAGGAACGACTCGCCGCGCAGCTCGATGGCCGACGGGAAGAACCAGAACATGGCCACCAGGATAGGCATCTGCAGCAGCATGGGCAGACACCCCGAGAACGGACTTGCGCCGGCGCGCGAGTAGAGCGCCATGGTCTTCTGCTGGCGGGTCATGGCGTTCTCGTTGCCGGGATATTTCTCGTTGATCTCCTTGATTTCGGGGGCAAGCACGCGCATCTTGGCCTGCGACATGTAGCTCTTGTAGGTGAACGGGAAGAGTATCACCTTGATGAACAGCGTGAGCAGGAAGATAATCAGGCCGTATGAGGTGATGAACTTGCCCAGGAAGGTGAACACCGGTATGATGATGAGGGTGTTGATCCAGCGGAAGATGGGCCATCCCAGGGGGATGAGGCGCGTGAGGTCGAGGTCGGTGTCTGACTTCTCGGTCTTGAGCGTGGAGTCGAGCTTGTCGAGCAGAGGGTAGAGGTTGGGGCCGTAGAAGATGTCGACGGTCACGGGCACCTCGGCGGTCGACGAATAGTCCATCGTGGCGCGTGCCGTGAGGTCTTTCACGAAGTCGGGGTCACCCTTGAGGTCTTTCGAGGCCACCTCGGCCGAGGTAAATGTGCCGCGCGGTATCATCACGGTCGAGAAGAACTGGTTCTTGAACGCAATCCAGCGCAGGCGCTGGTCGAGACTCTTCTCATGGTCGCCCTGGGCGCCCAGATCGTCGGGCGAGTCGCCCAGGAACTTGTAGTAGAGGCCCGAGTTGCGCTCCTCGAAAGTGCGGCCGCGCTCGTTGCGGGCCATCTTCTGGTGCCAGAGCAGGTCGGTGGTGGCCACCGAGGCGGGGATGATGCGGGTCATATTCTGCTGCACTACCTCCATGCGGGCCACATACGACCCCTTGGGCAGCGTGTAGCGCAGCGCCCACGAGGCGCCCTGTCCCAAATCGAGGCGCATAATCACCGTCGAGTCGTTGACCTGCTCGGGGGTGAAGTAGAAGTCAGCCGTGTCGAAACGGTTCGTAGCCGATGTGAGCACGAAACTGTAGCCGGCGTCGCCGGGGCGAACGATCTCCACGCGGGCGGTGTCGACCAGTTTCGGGTCTTTCTTGTCGGGGAGGTAGGTGTTGTAGTCAAGCAGCGTGGCGCGTGACACGCGTCCACCCTTGGTGGAGATTTCAAGCGAGAGCACGTCGTTGGCGAGTGTCACGGTCTTCTCCTCGCCGTGGAGGTAACGTGCGAACCCGCGGTAGCGGTCGGCGTCGGCCAGTGCGGCGCGCAGGTTCTTCAGCGCCTCGCGGCGGTTGGCGGGCGATAGGTCGTCGCCGAAACGCGAGCCGGCCACGGCATCGTATGTCAGCACGGTGTCGACGGCGGCTACGGGGCCGCTCACGCGTGCGCCGTCATAGCTGAGGCTGACCTTGTCGGTCTTGAAAGCATAGGAAGACTGCGTCGTCGAGTCACCCTCGGCGGTCACGGCGCCCACCTGGCGCAGAATCGCGGGCACAGCCGCGGCCTCGTCGGCGGTGATGGTGTCGATTCGCAGTGCGTCGGCATCGGCCTTCGCCTCGGCGCGCCTGTCGGCGTCAATCTGCTCCTGGATCTGTTGCTGGCGACGTTCCTGCTCACCTTTGGTGAAGTACATGAATCCGAAGATCACCATGCCCATCAGGACCATGCCTAAAAGTGTATTCTTATCCATTGTCGGGTAGGAATTGGGATATGATATTAGTTATCAGTTTTTTCAGCTCATCCGCAACATACGTCACATAAGTTACATAAGCAACATACGTCACATCCGTTACATCCTCTTGCTCGTGCTCACGCTCCGCGCTCGGCGCGGTACTTGATGGCCGCCTTCACGAAACTCAGAAACAGCGGGTTGGGCGCAAGCACCGTCGACGAGTATTCGGGGTGATACTGCGTGCCCAGATACCAGCGTTTGCCGGGAACCTCGACAACCTCGACCAGATGCGTGCGCGGGTTCTCGCCGACGCACTTCATGCCGGCCTCCTCGAATCGCGCGCGGTAGTCGTCGTTGAACTCGAAACGGTGGCGGTGACGCTCGCTGACATGTGTCGAGCCGTATGCCTCGGCGGCAAGCGAACCGGGTTTCAGTTCGCAGTCGTAGGCGCCCAGACGCATCGTGCCCCCCATGTTCGAGACGCTCTTCTGCTCCTCCATCAGGTCGATGACATTGTAGGGGGTGTTGGGGTTCATCTCGGTGGAGTTGGCGTCGTGGAGCCCCAGCACGTTGCGGGCAAACTCTATGACCATGCACTGCATGCCCAGGCAGATGCCCAGGGTGGGCACGTCATGCTCGCGCGCCCATTTCAGGGCCACGAACTTACCCTCTATGCCGCGCTGGCCGAATCCGGGAGCCACGATTATGCCGTCGAGCCCCGAGAGTTTCTCGTCGGCATCAGCTTCGGTAAGTTTCTCGGAGTGGATATAACGCAGGTCGAGATGCCGGTCGTTGTAGGTGGCGGCCTGTATCAGCGACTCGTCGATTGACTTGTAGGCGTCCTGCAGCTCGACGTACTTGCCCACCAGGCCGATGGTGACCGGCTCGGTGGCGGCCTCAAGTTTCTTCACGAAACTGAGCCAGGGACCCATCTGCGGCTCACCCTCGGCCTTGACGCCGGTAAGACGCAGTACCACTTCGTCGAGGTGCTGCTCGTGCATCTTCAGGGGCACCTCGTAGATCGAGGGCACGTCGATGCTCTGAAACACGGCGTCAGGGGCCACGTTGCAGAACTGAGCGATCTTGCGGCGCGCCTCGGAGGTGATGTCATGCTCGGTGCGGAGCACCAGCACGTCGGGCTGGATTCCCAGCTCCTGCAGTTTCTTCACCGAGTGCTGGGTGGGCTTTGTCTTCAGCTCCTTGGCGGCCGCGATATAGGGCACATAGGTAAGGTGCACGCAAAGCGAGTCGCGCCCCAGTTCCCAGCGCAGCTGGCGCACGGCCTCAAGGAACGGCAGCGACTCGATGTCGCCGACAACGCCGCCGATCTCGGTGATCACAAAATCATATTCGCCGGTAAGCCCCAGGGCTTTCACCGAGCGTTTGATCTCGTCGGTGATGTGCGGCACAATCTGCACCGTCTTGCCCAGATAGTCGCCGCGGCGCTCCTTGTTGATGACGCTTTGGTAGATGCGGCCTGTGGTGACATTGTTGGCGCGGGTGGTGCGCACGTTGGTGAAACGCTCGTAATGCCCCAGGTCGAGGTCAGCCTCGTGGCCGTCGACGGTCACATAACACTCGCCGTGCTCGTAGGGGTTGAGCGTGCCGGGGTCGATGTTGATGTAGGGGTCGAATTTCTGTATCGTCACCCGAAAGCCGCGTGCTTTAAGCAGACAGGCCAGCGACGACGAAATAATACCCTTGCCGAGTGACGACACCACGCCGCCCGTGACGAATATGTATTTTGTTTCCACTGTAAAGAGTGTGATTTTAATTACAACCGGCAAAGTTACAAAATATTCCGGTATTTCGCCACACCAAAATCACAGGCGCCCCATAAACCGGCACATACAAGTCAGACCCGTCGGACAAGCCGGACTTGTCTGACGGGTCTGACGGCGAACCGCACCCGTAGGGGCGATCACAGAAGTGCATGCCTCAGAATTTCTTCATCGGGCGCACCTTGTTGTAGAAATACTTGCGGTAGTCGAAAGCCGAGCCGTCTGAAATCTTCACCGACTTGGCGCGTTCAAGGGCGTTTTCGGTACCTTCGGTCGAGGTCCAGTAGTCATCGTTGTCGAGGGTCGAGCCGCCATTGGCGCGGAGAGCCGCGTTGAGGTCGGTCTTGTTGTCGGCCACGGCCTTCATCTCGTTGAAAGCGGGCAGATACCATCCGTCGCCCAGTTCGGCACAGAGACGGAACGCGGTGAGGTTGGCCAACTCGGGGTCGTTGGCACGGGCGGCGGCCATGTTGGCCTCGCCGTCGTCGAGACTCGACGCACCCAATTCTACATAGTTGTCAGAGTTGGCGCGCTTGTCCCACATGGCGTTAATGCGCCCCTGCTCTTTCACGTTGGCCAGGGCTATAATCTTGCCCGAGGTGCCGTCGTCGCTTACCTCGCAGACTATGCCCACCACATTGTCACCCTCGTAATAGGGGTCGCCCACGGCGAAGGTGGTGACATCGGCCGGACGGTCGCCCACGTATGCCACGGCGCGCACGTTGCGCGCCACGTTTTTCGACGAGGCCAGCTCCGAGCCGTCGGTCAGCAGCACTGCCATGGCGCTGTTGGCGCCGTCAGCCGCATGCTCGGTCGAGCTCCAGTAATATGCGTCGGAAAGCGCGGTACCTCCGTTGGCCGCAAGGGCGGCGTTGATCTGCGCCTTCATGCCGGCGATTACCTTAAGCTCGGCTACGGCGGGGAGGAACCACCCCTCGCCCTGCGCCGCACAGCTCAGGAACGCGGGCAGCGACTCAAGTGTGCCGTCGGCCTTGTCGGCAGCCTTCTTGTTGAGGTCGCCGCTCTCGGTGCTTTTGGCCCCGATCTTCTTGCCCAGCTCGCCCCAGTTCTCAGATGCCTCGGTAAGCGAGATTATGCGGGCGTAGCTGTCATCGTCGGCCACCCAGTAGATGATGCCCTTCACGTTGTCGACATCATAGAGCTTGCCGACGGTGAAACGCGGCTCGGGTTTCTCGCCGAACTCGCGGAAAGCGCGCACCTGCGCCACCTCCTGTTTCTGTATGGCGAACATGCCGGGCATGTCCATCAGCGCGGTGTAGGCCATGGCGTCCATGTACTGGTCGGCCTCGGTCGACGACCAGTAGGTAGCCTCAGTGCTGACGGGGGCGAAACCGCGCGAGGTCAGCGTGGCGTTAATGGCGTCGAGCGCGCCGCGCATGGTCTGCAGCTCCTTCTGGGCGGGCAGATACCACCCCTCGCCCATCTCGACGCAGGCCTTGAAAGCGGGATAGAAGTCATAGTCGGGCGAGATGGCGGCCACAGTGGCCATGTTGGCGGGGCCATACTCCTCGTCAGAGGCGTTGGTCACCTCGTATGTGGTGCTGTAGCAGAGCGGCTGAGGCATGTCGGTGACAGCGGCCAGAGTGCCGTAACTGCCGGTGGCGTCGACTGTTACCACCACGCCCTGGTTCACGCCGTCGCTGTAGAAATCGCCCACGGCATAGGGGCCGGTGGTCGGGTCGGCTACCGGGATGGACGCCTCGCCGAAGGCGAGATGATCTATGTCGGTGAGCTTGTATTCTTTTTTGGTACCGTCTTTAAGCGTAACTATCAGCGCTTTGCCTTCGGTCTGGGCCAATGCGGCGAATGCGGTGAGCATCGCCACGAGTGTGTATATCGCTTTTCTCATCAGTTTCTGTATTTGATTGTTGTGTCATTTGCCTTGACAATGTATATACCCGGGGCTTTGCCTGACATGTCAACGGTGCATCTCCCCTCGGCCGAGAGTGTCTGCAGACACCGGCCCTGTATGTCATAGACGGCAACCTCGATGCGCCGCCCGTCGGGAGCCTGGATATGAACCGTACCTGCGGCGGCACTGACGGCCAGGCCGTCGTCGAGCACCTGCTCCACGGCGTCGGGTTCAAGCTCGATGTCGAACCTCATGCTGTCGATGTCGCCCAGCGGCAAGGTGTCGGTGCCGTCGGCGTGCTCGACCTTCATGCCGTCGCCGTCAAAGGTAATCCTGGAAATGTCGTCGAGCCTGTACTGCACGCGCTCCGTGCCGTTCGAGGGGATTACCGTCAGGCAATCCTCGGCACAGGCGCACGCACCCCCTGCCAGGGCGGCAAGCGCGGCGACTGCGATTCTGATGTGATACCTCATGATAAATATTGTGATAAATTATATGAATTGTGATATGCGTTTTCCGTGCATATATGCACCTGAGCACAAAGTTAGCCATATCCCGGCAATACGCAATAAAAAACCGGCAAATCTCACGATTCACCGGTCATAAAGATTAATTTTCACAAATCGGACGGCAAAATGCCGCCGAACAGCTCTTGCTTCACAGCAATCAATCTCCAATATAAAATTCAATTCTCCAATACAAAAATCTATTAACTAATGAAATCTTGTGAGTATTCGAGCCGTGAGCCGGCCGGGCTGACCGTCAGGCGCCCGGGAGCCCCGAGCAGTATGTGGCGGTTGGTGTCGACATGCCCCACCGGGGCGTCGAACGCAACAGGGCCGGACACATCGGCGGCAAACTGGCGCAACATGGCGTACATGTCGTTCCAGTCGCGCGAGGGGCGCCAGTCGGTGAACTGCCCTATGACGAGTCCCGCCAGACGCGACAGCACCCCCGAGATGCGCAGTTGCCAGAAGACACGCTCCACCTTATATATAGGTTCGGCGATATCCTCGACAACAAGTATCGACCCCGCCTTGAAGGGGTCGTATGCGGTATTTATCAGCGCCGAGATAACGGCAAGGTTTCCGCCGCGCACCACACCCTGAGCGGCGCCGGGGCGGTTGTAGGGATGCGTACCCCACTCCACGGCGACATCAGGGGGGGCACCGGTAAGGATGCCGAGCAGAGAGCGGTTCACGGGGTCGTCCGGCCCGGCAGCAAGCTGTTTCGCCATCGAGCCGTGTACCGACACGATTCCGTGCCTTCCCCAGAGAGCATGCAGGGCCGAGACATCACTGAACCCCACAAGCCACCGCGGACGGCTCCACAGCGCGGGGTCGGCGTCGAGTTCGTCGAGCAGGTGCACACAGCCGTAGCCGCCGCGCGAGCAGAGGATGGCCGCGGCATCGCCCGATAGGGGGGCGCGCATGTCGGCAAGCCGCTCGGCGCGCGTGCCTGAGAACGAGCCGCGCTCACCCAGGGCGTGGGGCATCACCTCGGGCACGAATCCCCAGGCCTCAAGGGTGCGGCAGGCACCCTCGACCCTTGCGGGGTCGATTACCGATGCCGGCGACACGATGGCAACCTTGTCGCCGGGGCGCAGCGGGGCGGGATGGATTATGGGGGCGATGGGAGTTATGGGAATTAGGGGAGTGATGGGTGGAATGGGTGGGAGGGAGAGGTCAGTTGACCTGCACTGGAATGCCGGTGGCCTCGGAGATGCGCCGGCCGATGGCACGCAGCTCGTCGATGGGCACCTTCACCAGCTCGCGGGCCGGAGTCGGACGGTCTATCGAATAGAGCATGATCTCGCGCGGGCCGATGCGGCGATAGGCCGCGATGAGCGCCACTATCTCGGCGTCGGTGGTATTGTCGATCTCCACCCCCTCGTAGCGGCCGCGGAGCATCATGGTCTGTATGATGCCGGTTCCGGCAAAGGCGGTTAGCCCCGAAATTACCTTCTCGGCGGTGAAACCGGGCTGATTGGGGCGGTCGATGGTCTGTATGGTGCGGTCTATGGCCGAATCGAGTTTCAGGATGTTGTTGTCGACCCGGCGCAGGGCCTCTACCATCTCGGGGGTGAAGATGCGGGTGGAGTTTGAGAGCACGCTCACCCCGGCATTGGGGAAATAGCGGTCGCGCAGGGCCATCACATCATCAATCACGGCGGGAAACTCGGGGTGGAGCGTAGGCTCGCCGTTGCCGGAGAAAGTGATTACGTCGAGGCCTTCGCCGGCGGCGTGCATGGCCGCCAGTTTCTCGCCGAGCAGACGCACCACCTCGGCCCGCGGGGCGAACCCGGTGGTGCCGGGGCCCTGCGAATTGAATCCGGCCTCGCAGTAGAGGCAGTCGAACGAGCATATCTTGCCGTCGTTGGGGGTGAGGTTCACCCCTAACGACGTGCCCAGACGGCGCGAGTGTATCGGACCGAAGATGGTTTCGTGAAACAGCATAGGGCCACGCAGATCACACGGTCAGAATTTCTTTCTCCTTGGCGGCGAAAAGGTCGTCGATCTGTTTCAGGAAACGGTCATGGAGTTTCTGGGCCTGGGCCTCGGCGTCTTTCTCGACATCCTCGGGCATGCCCTGTTTCACGGCCTTCTTGAGACCCTCGATGGCGTCGCGGCGTGCGTTGCGCACCGAAACCTTGGCCTGCTCGGCCTCGCCTTTCGACTGTTTCACGAGCTGTTTGCGGCGTTCCTCGGTCAGAGGAGGGATTGAGAGACGTATCACCTCGCCGTTGTTCTCGGGCGTGATGCCCAGCTCAGAGTTGATTATGGCACGCTCAATCTCCTTGAACATCGATTTCTCCCATGGGGTGATGGCGATGGTGCGGGCGTCGGGCACCGAGATGTTGGCCACGTTCGAGATCGGGGCTGCCGAGCCGTAGTAGTCCACACGTATGCCGTCAAGCAGTTTCGGATTGGCTTTGCCGGCACGGATGTGCGACAGCGATTCGTCGAGATAGGCCACGGCCATCTCCATTTTCTCTTCGGCGGGGCCGAGATAAGTCTTGGGGTCTGTCATGGTGGGATATGGTGTTTGTTGTTATTTTTCCTGATATACGAGGGTGCCGATGGGCTCGCCGGCCAGCACCTTGGCCAGATTGCCGGGGGTATCCATGTCGAAGACCACGATCGGCATGTGGTTCTCCTTGCAGAGGGCGGTGGCGGTGAGATCCATCACCTTGAGGCCGCGGTTGTATACCTCGTCGTATGTGATTTCGGTGAACTTGGTGGCCGTGGGATCCTTTTCGGGGTCGGCGGTGTAGACGCCGTCGACGCGCGTGCCCTTGAGCATCACGTCGGCCTCGACCTCGATGCCACGCAGGGCAGAGCCGGTATCGGTGGTGAAGAACGGATTGCCGGTGCCGCACGACAGTATGGCCACCTTCCCCTGGCGCATGGCATCGATGGCGCGCCATTTCGAGTAATGCTCGCCAATGGGGTGCATGGCAATGGCGGTGAGCACCTGCGCCGGCTGACCGATGGCCTCGAGGGCCGAGCTGAGCGCCAGCGAGTTGATTACAGTGGCAAGCATGCCCATCTGGTCGCCCTTCACACGGTCGAAACCCTTGGCCGCGCCCTGAAGGCCGCGGAAGATGTTGCCGCCGCCGATGACGATGGCAATCTGCACGCCGCTCTGCGCGGCCTCCTTGATCTGCTCGGCATACTGGCCCAGACGCACAGGGTCTATGCCGTAACCCTGATGGCCCATCAGCGACTCGCCGCTCAGTTTCAGCAGCACGCGGGTGTATTTCGTTCTCATAAATCGGTCAGAGTGTAATTTTTCACAAAAATAGCACATATTTTTTAATTCCGGTTACTCGCAGCCGACCTTTCTCATATTAAAGTGTGTTATCATTGGTGGCAACGTGTGTGGTTTTGGCCTCGTGCCATCCCAAAATCACATTTTTTAGCTTTTGTTTTAACACTACGCCACGAAATTAAGTTAACTTTGCAACGACTTTCACCGCAAGGTGCGGGTCACCGCTAACAACTCCCCGTTTTATCATGGAAGAAAAGAATCTCGACCGCATCAGCTACGCCCTCGGCTTGAGCATGGGCAACAATTTCCGCGCATCGGGCATCGACTCAATCAACGTTGAGGACTTTGCCGACGGTGTCGCCGCCGTATTCTATGGCGCACAGCCCAAAATGACCTACGACGAGGCCAAGACCGTAATCCGCGACTACTTCGCCGAGATGGAGAAGAAACAACAGGCCGAGGCCGCAAAGCTCGGCGAGGCCAACAAGGCCGCCGGCGAGGCGTTCCTGGCCGAAAACGGCAAACGCGCCGAGGTGAAGACCACCCCCACCGGTCTGCAGTACGAGGTACTGACCGAGGGTGACGGTCCCCAGCCCGAAGCTACCGACCAGGTCGAGGTACACTATACCGGCAAGCTCATCGACGGTACCGTGTTCGACTCATCGGTCGACCGCGGCATCCCCGCCACATTCGGCGTCACACAGGTAATCCCCGGCTGGGTCGAGGCCCTGCAGCTTATGAAAGCCGGCTCGAAATGGCGTCTGTTCATCCCCTCGAACCTCGCATACGGCCCCAACGGCGCCCCCGGCAGCCCCATCGGCCCCAACTCCACGCTGATTTTCGACGTCGAGCTGCTTAAAGTAATCGGCAAGTGAGACGCATAGCACTCATACTCGCCGCCACGGCCCTGACAGCCGCCGCAGCAGACGTCGCGAACCCGACCGACACCGCGGCCACGGCTCCCCTGCCCTACACACAGGAGCAGGCCGATTCGTGTGTCACCGCATTCGCCACGGTGATGGCCTCGTACTGCCTGCCCGAGATACACAAGAACTACCCCGACGACCCCGAGGCGAACGCGCAGTTCGCCCGCGGCGTAGCCGAGGCGTTCGAGATCAACGGGCAGAAATCGGCCTACTACATGGGCGTGCGCACCGGTCTGGGCATGATCGAGCGCGTGGCCACTATGGGGAAGATGGGATACCCCATCACCCCCGAGAATTTCACGGCCGCAGTCACACGCGCCCTCAACGGCGACACCATGGGGTTCACCGGCGAGACTGCCGACGCATACCTGCACCGGTTCATGAACATACTCAACCCGCCGCCGGCACCGCTCACCGACGAGTCGCAGCAGGCGTTCCTCGACGCACAGACGGCCCGCGACGGTGTGCAGAAACTCCCCTCGGGCCTGCTCTTCGAGATACTCACCGAGGGTGAGGGGCAGTCTCCCGCCGCCACCGACCGCGTCAAGGTAACCTACACCGGGCGCCTGGCCGACGGCACCGTGTTCGACGAGACCGAGAAAGCCATAACATTCCCCGTCAGCGGCCTGGTGAAAGGGTTCTCCGAAGGTCTTCAGCTCATGAAACCCGGCGGCACATACCGAATCTTCATTCCCGCCGCCCTGGGCTATGCCGACAAGGGCGCCGCCGATGTCATCCCCCCCAACGCCGCGCTTGACTTCACAGTGACCTTGCTTGAGGTATTGCCCTCGCAACCCAGACAGTAACTTATCAAACAAACTTCATACTAATGAAAAAAATCATTCTCACGCTTGCCGCCGCCGTAGCTCTCTCGGCTTCGGTGATTTCTTGCGGCA
>USKE01000027.1 GCA_900555165.1 uncultured Porphyromonadaceae bacterium
CGTCGGTTGGGTGCTGCCTGTTTTTGTACATCTAAGGGTTGAAAATCACCGGCTTTCTGCTCTGTAAAGCAAGGATAGTAAAAAGGGTGAAATAGTTATCGCTCTCATGCAGTTCCTTTGTGAAACAGCGAATCGCTGTATAAGGTATACGGTTCGCTGGGAAGTGCGCATATTTACGGTCGTGCAAAATACCCCACAAAACCGTAAAGTCGATAGAGGGGTATTTCGATGCAGAGTATGTTCGACACTGGGGAAACTGAAAATCAGCTTATATTCGTAGAAAAGTTACATTTTAGGGCGATAAATTCTGGGTATCGTATTGAAAACAGAGCTATCCTTGTGACATAATGTGTGTACACACTTTCGAGGAGGTGCAGCATGGCTATACCTAAGCTGAAAAAGCAGGATGTTATTGATGCCCTGAAATTTATCGACGAGAACGGAGTTCCCGAACATAATACGAGCGTAAAATATGTTCTTGTGTCTGAGAATGGGAAAGTGTACCAACTTTGCTCAGCGTTCCGAAAAGCACCTCGGATTTTCTGTCTCGAAGGATCCACCCGCTCCGATTTGGGCGCGCCAAGCGATTGTTCTGAAAGCTTCTATGCTGTCGATTTAGCCGTTTGCGACGGGGTCGTGTACCTGTGCGGTTCAGACGGCGTCCGTACAGTAGTTTGGAGGCGCGCCGGATCGAGCTGGTCGGTGGTGGACGAGGTCGCAGTACCTGCGACAACGCCCGTCTTGGGGGTGGCTGCGCATAGTGTCTATCTGTTTGCCGATAATTGTGGTAGCGGGGGGTCGCTGTATCGCGTCGGGGCTGGTGAATTGTCGAAAGTCGGATCCGCATTGGCTATCGATCGGGTGTACAATCCGCGAATTATCGATCGAGCGGGTTCTCCTGCGGTAGTTTTTGGCAGCGGATCGAAAACGAAAATGGCATGGCCGGCGGCGGGAGCATGGAAAGAGAGCGTGCTTCATTCGGGAACTTCGTCGTCGATCTCGACGACTGAGAGCAATGGCGTCACTTATATAGCGAGTTCCGATGGCGAACATGTAAGCATCTCGTCAATTACGGCAGATGGCTTTGTTACGGCTGAGGTGACTGAAGCTTTCCCGAAGCCTTACAGTGTTGCTGTTGCCGCTAGAAACAACATGCTATATCTAGCTGTGATAGAGTCGGGAACGCAATTGGTTCGTGTCTACAAGGCATCCGCGTCGAACCTCACGCAATGGGAGCATCTTGGGGGCATTGTCGTCACTTCTGCCACGGCGGTTGGCCTGACAGTGCGCGATGCGAGCCTTTTCTGCGCCACAGTGGACACGCTTGACTCGCCTGTTGGACTAAGAAGTTTTGTGCTGCCGTCTGAAACGGGTGGCAAGCCCGATATTCCCTCTGGTAGTGGCGGAGCTGGAACGACAGTGCCCGGCGATGGCGGGTCGGGTAGTTCGGGCTCTTCCGGTACGGGGGGCTCGTCAGCGGGATCTGGTTCCGGCGGTGCAGGCGGCTCTTCTGCCGGATCCGGTTCAGGCGGAACGGGAAATGGATCGTCGACCGGAGGCGCGACAGGGGGTAGCAGCGGAGCTGGTGGCTCTAGCTCTGGCTCATCTTCGGCATCCTCGAAGCCTGCAGCGGCAAAGCCTTCGGGGGTTTGGAAGAAGTCTGGGGGGCGGTGGTGGTACCGGCACCACAACGGCTCTTATACGCGCAACGGGTGGGAGCTTATAGACGGCTCCTGGTATCACTTCGATCGTTCTGGCTGGATGCAGACTGGCTGGCTGAAAGTTGGCAGATCCTGGTACTATCTCTCCGCTTCAGGCGCTATGAAGACCGGTTGGCTCAAACAGGGGCGCACCTGGTACTACCTCAAGAGCTCTGGGGCTATGGCTGTGGGATGGTACAAGGTGGGAGGCGACTGGTACTGGTCGAGCGCTTCCGGAGCCATGGGCGCCAACCGCTGGATCGGCAACTATTACCTGAAGGGCTCAGGGGCTATGGCGACCAACCAGTGGATCGGCCGTTACCATGTAAACGCTAGCGGCAAATGGGACAAGACGCGCTAGCGTCCCCTGAGACGTCGTCCGCCTAAGAAATGAGCGTAAAAATGGGCCGCTTTGAAAGCGGCCCATTTTGCTTCAGGAGGGCGTTTGCTTACCAAACGTAGACTTTGCTGCCGCGGGGAACATTGTTGTAGATCCATTTGGCGTTGGAAAGCTGCAGGCGCACGCAGCCGTGGGAGGCGGGGCGACCCATAGTGCCGTCGGTCACGTACTGAGGGGAGGAGGTTTGGGAGTACAGCACGGAATGGAACAGGTAGTTGCCGCTGAATTGGGTGAAGTAGAAGCAGCGTGCAGAGCCGGAATCGAAGTAGTAGCCCTTGCTCCCTACGGTGAATCGGCCCTTCTTCGTAGGAGTGGAAGATTTGCCCGGAGCGCAGTCCATCATGCGCTGCAGATTCCAGTTGCCTTTCGAGCCATAGAATACGCCGACCTTGCAGCGTTTGGTGTCGACCAGGATGAGCCCCTTTTCGGCAGCCATTTCTGTGCCGCGCCTGAAGAGTCGGCGGGTGTATTCCTCCATGACCTCGTAATGCTCCTTGCTCACGATGCCGCGGGCTATGATCTCCTCGCGCGAGATATTCTCGTCGTGGCCTTCGGCGGCTTTGGTGGTGGGGGTTATGATCGGCTCGGGGAAACGCTCGTTCTCGCGCATGCCGTCGGGCAGTTTCACGCCGCAGATTTCGCGGGCGCCTGCGGCATACTCGCGCCAGGCGCTGCCGGTGAGATAGCCACGGATGATCATCTCTACGGCGAAACCCTCGCAGCGTACGCCGGTCGATACCATCGGGTCGGGGGTGGTCATGAGCCAGTTCGGCACGATGTCGGCCGTAGACTCAAGGAAATATGCGGCGATCTGGTTCAGCACCTGACCCTTGAAGGGGATGCCCTTGGGCAGGATGACATCGAAGGCCGAGATGCGGTCGGTAGCCACGATGGCCAGCAGGTCGTTGTTGATTGTGTAAACGTCGCGCACCTTGCCGTGGTAGACGGCGGTCTGGCCGGGGAAATGGAAGTCGGTTTTTACGAGAGTCTCCATTGTGTTGTTGTGAGAAGATATGAGTGGTTTATATTGTTCTGCGATATGTCATAGCCGGTCGTCGGCCGGGGTGTCGGCATTCCCTTCGGATTCCGGTTCGCGCCGGGCGTCGCTTTCGGCCTTGTGCTCCTCGTCATAGGCCTGGTATGCCTCGACGATGCGCTGCACCAGCTGGTGCCTTACGATGTCTTTCTTGCCGAATTCCACGCGGCCTATGCCGTTTATGTCGTGGAGTATGCGCAGGGCCTGTATCAGGCCCGAGCTTACGGTGCGCGGCAGGTCGATCTGCGTTACGTCGCCGGTGACGATCATCTTGGCATTGACGCCCAGACGTGTCAGGAACATCTTTATCTGGTGGGTTGTGGTGTTCTGGGCCTCGTCGAGCACGATCACGGCATCGTTGAGTGTGCGGCCGCGCATGAATGCCAGCGGCGCTATCTGTATGACCTTGGTCTCCATGTATTCTTTCAGCTTGACGGCTGGAATCATGTCTTCGAGCGCGTCGTAAAGGGGCTGGAGATAGGGGTCGATCTTGTCTTTCATGTCGCCGGGGAGGAATCCGAGCTTTTCGCCGGCCTCGACTGCGGGGCGCGAGAGTATGATTTTCTTCACCTCGCGGTTCTTCAGGGCGCGCACGGCCAGGGCTATGGCCACGTATGTCTTGCCGGTACCGGCGGGGCCCAGGGCGAATGTCAGGTCATTCTTCAGCACTGTCTCCACCAGGCGGCGCTGTGTGGGGGTGCGGGCAGTGATGGGCTTGCCGTTTACGCCGTAGATTATCACGTCGTCGGCATGCATCTCGCGGGGCTTGTCGCCCTTCACTACATCGAGTATGACCTCTTCGGTGAGCTTGTTGTATCTTGAGCAGTAGTTTTCGAGCTCTTTGATTTTTTTCTCGAACTCGGCGGTCTCGTGGTCGTCGCCGATGACCTTTATGACCGAGCCGCGGGCAGCCATCCTCAGTTTGGGGAAGAGGTTGCGGATCAGCTGCATGTTGGTGTTGTTCACGCCGTAGAAGCTGACCGGGTCGGCCTGGTCGATGATGACGATACGTTCTATCATAGTTGGTGATGCAAAGTTACAAAAAATATCCCTCTGTGTCTGTATCGCGGGGCTAAAAATCATCCCCGTATAAATATAATGGGTCCCGGCCTGATATGGTTTGGCTTATGTTGTGAGTTTTTATTAAATTTGTGTCATTCATCACACTGTATGATAATATGGAGGATTTAGAGTTTATCAAGTCACAGATTCATGAGGTCAGCGAGTAATGCTTGATTCCGACCTTGCCGTTCTTTATAAGGTTGAGACGCGTGTGCTCAATCAGGCTGTGAAAAGAAACATTGAGAGATTTCCACCCGACTTCATGTTTCAGCTTTCTGAGACGGAATGGAGCGACATGTCATCACAATCTGTGACGACATATGGATCGAAACGTCCGAAAAAGTCTAAACCTTACGTATTTACCGAGCATGGTGTGATTATGCTTTCAAGTGTTTTGCGCAGTGATGTGGCAGTTCAAGTGAGCATATTGGTTGCCAGGGCGTTTGTGGCGATGCGCCAGTTCATGTCGTTGCCTAAGACCGACAAAGTGATGGTTCTGGAAGAGCGGATTGACCGGCTTGAGGCATATATCGAGGATGTCCTTGCTGATGTCAATGAAATCAATGAGGATACACGGATGCAGATTGAGCTTATTAACGAATCTCTTGCTGAACTGCAGGCCCGGAATGGCCGTCCTGACCGTTCCCGGCCCAAAATTGGATTCGTGCCTTGACAATTACATACAATGCAGACACAGTACCAAGGTCAGATTCTGCAACATCCCCGTTATACAACAGCCCCCGGCCAAATACAATGGTCGGGGGCTGTCGTTTTATATGGTATCGGCGGGCGGGCAGATAGTGCGGGGTTATTTCTTGTCGGAGTCGGCTTTGGCGGCAGCTGCTTTCTTATAGCGGGCGTTCAGGCCGGCCAGCACCTCGTCGGTGATGTCGAGCGCGGGATTGAAGATCTCGCCGGGCGAGTAAATCAGGATTGCGTCGTAGTGGTGGGTGCGGTTGTAGTCGGCCAGGAAATTGTTCAGCGAGTCAAGGAACACCTGCTGCTGGCGCACGGCCTCCTGCTGGGCTTTGGCCTGGAGCGAGCCGAGGTAGTTCTGGGCCTGCTGCTGTTTCTGGTTTAGGGCCGTCACGTCGGCGTTGTACGATGCTTCGCTCAGGTAGCCGTTCGACTGTGCTTTCTGCTGAATCGAGTTGGCCATGCGCTGCAGTTCGTTGCCGCGCGACTGTTCGGCATTCTGCAGCTCGGTCATGGTGCGCAGGTTGACTTCGTTGAAAGTCTTCACCATCTCGTAGTTGTTCATGACCGAGTCCATGTTGTAGTAACGGATGTTGGTCGTGGGCTCGAACTTGTCAGATGTTGCTTTTGCCGTTTCTTTCTTAGCTTTGTCAGCATCTTTGGCGCTGTCGTTGGTCGAGTTGTCAGAACAGCTCATGGCCGACATAGCCAGGATGAGCGCCGAGACTGCGAATGCAGATTTTTTCATGTCAGGAAAATTCAGATATCATGGCGCGGGCAGTTGAACCCGGCACCTGGAAATGGTGAATAGTTTTATTTCTTTTTGTCGCGGCGCATGGCCTCGCGCAGCTGTCGCTGGCGCTCGGGCACACGGGCCAGGTCATGCGAATGACCGGTGGGGAACCCCTTGCGGGGCCTGAAAAGGGCGTTGACCCCCAGCAAAACGATAGCCACTGCTATCAATGCAAGTGAAAGAAATATGGTTTTCATGGGTTTTGTGCCATTTTCAGCGCAAATTTAAGAAAGTTACCACGAATTTTCACCCGTTTTCAGTTTTATTTTGTAACTTAGGCACGGGAAAGAGGCGTTTTTAACAGATTTTTAAATTCACAAACGAGTTTTAAGAATCCTGTCCGCACATTCCCGCAGTTTAACCGACAATCAACTAACCACCTTAGTATATGGAAGTAAAAGACCTTCAGCCCAAACAGGTGTTTGAGATTTTTGACCAGATCACAAAAATCCCCCGTCCCTCTAAGAAAGAGGAGAAAATCCGCGAGTATCTGCTTGATTTCGCAAAGAAACACGGCATCGACGCCCATGCCGACAAAACGGGCAATGTAATCATGCGCAAACCGGCCACGCCGGGTCACGAAGATGCCCCCACGGTGATACTCCAGGGACACATGGATATGGTGTGCGAGAGCAATGACAAGTCGTTTGACTTCGAGAACAGCCCCATACAGACCATCGTCGACGGCGAATGGGTACGCGCCAACGGTACCACCCTCGGCGCCGACAACGGTATCGGCGTGGCCGCCTCGCTGGCCATCATGGCTGACGAGAAGCTGGCGCACGGCCCGCTCGAGGCCCTCATCACTGTTGACGAGGAGACCGGCATGACCGGCGCCAACGGCCTGGAGAAGGGCGAGCTCAAGGGAACCATCCTCATCAACCTCGACTCTGAGGATGACGCAGAGGTGTTCGTGGGCTGTGCCGGCGGCATCGACACCGTGGCCACCTTCACTTACAAGCGCTCGTGCGCTCCCGTCGATTTCCATTACTTCAAGATGGATGTGCGCGACGGTCTGGGCGGCCACTCGGGCGGCGACATCCACCTGGGCCGCGCCAATGCCAACAAGCTCGTGGCACGTTTCCTTTTCAACCTCATGAAGAACTCTGACGTGGCAATCTCGGAGATTGACGGCGGCAACCTGCGCAACGCCATTCCGCGCGCCGCCCACGCAGTGTTCGGCGTGCACACCTCACGCAAGGAGGATGTGCGCGTGGCCTTCAACAAATATATGGCCGACATCGAGGGCGAGTACGCCGGTCTCGAGGTCAACCTCAAGCTCGACCTTGAGTCGGTCGATAAACCCGAGTTCACTCTTGACAGCGCCACATCGCGCAACCTTATCCTGTCTCTCTACTGCGCGCCTCACGGCGTGATCTCGATGAGCCGCGACATGCCGGGCCTTACCGAGACCTCGACCAACCTGGCGTCGGTGAAGATGAAGGGCGACGACAAGATTCTCGTCACCACATCGCAGCGTTCGTGTGTCGACTCGCGCAAATATGACATCGCCAACCAAGTGGAGGCAGTCTTCACTCTGGCAGGCGCCGAGGTTGAGCATGGCGACGGCTATCCCGCATGGTCGCCCAACCTTGACTCGCGCATCATGCACATCGTTTCCGACGCATACGAGGAGCTGTACGGCGTTAAACCCGCCATCAAGGCCATACATGCCGGTCTGGAGTGCGCGCTGTTCAAGCAGAACTATCCCGACCTCGACATGGTGTCGTTCGGCCCGACCCTGCGCGACGTGCACTCGCCCTCTGAGCGCATGCACATCCCCGCTGTTGAGCGTTTCTGGGGCCAGCTGCGCCGCACCATCGAAAAGGTCGCCGACCTTAAGAAATAACCCGGCGCCGGGTCATTTCCGGCTGCCGACTGTTAATAAAAACGGCGTGTCACTGATTTCACGTTGGTGACACGCCGTTTCCTATATTCTTCTTACCCGATTAATCCACGACATCCCATGAAACAACTGCCCCTTCTGGTAGCCTTGACGGTTGCCGCGGCATCGCTTGCCGCCCGGGAGCCTGAATCTACAGCTGTTCCTGACACGATACCGGTATTCGGTACCGGGCGCCAGGTCGTGAATCCCGAGGAGTGGGTCGACACCGCTCTGCTGCATCCGCATCAGCGCCCGGCCGATGATCCGCGCCGCTATGACCGGCTCACCGAAGATGATTACCGCGAGGTGGCCGAGGAGCTGGGGGTTGAGGTGGCTGCCATAAAGGCCGTGGTTGATATCGAGGCCGGCAAGGCACACAAAGGGTTCTGGGCACCGGGAAAGCCGATTATAAACTTCGACCTTACGATGTTCCGCAAGTTCGCGCCGCGCAACGGACTTTCGCTGGCCACGGCCAGGAAAAAGGCTCCCGTGATTTTCTCTCGCCCCGACGCACGCAAATATGGTTCGCAGCAGGCCGGTCAGCAGGCACGCCTGGACGCTGCATGTGCCCTTTGCCCGGCCGCCGGTATCGAGGGCACTTTCTGGGGCATGTTTCAGATCGGCGGTTTCAACTGGAAAAAACTCGGTTTCGAGTCGCCCGAGGCGTTCGCCAAGGCTATGTCACATTCCGAGCGCGCCCAGCTTGAGATTTTTGCCCATTTTCTAAAAACATTTAATATGGTCGACGACATCCGCAACCGGCAATGGCTTAAATTCGCGCTGAAGTATAATGGCCCGCGGGCAAAATCTCGCGGTTATCACACGCGCATGGCCGCCGCCTATAATCGCTATAAAAAGGAATAGGCCGTTGGAGGGCGCCCGGAGGTCTTGAAGAGCTAAAAAAAGTTGAAAAAATATTGAGTGTATAACATGCTGAAAATTTGAAACTTGATGGCGCCGGAGACAAAAATGTCAAAAAAACTTCAAAAAAAGTGGTCGAAAAATTTGCACGGTTCCAAAAAAGGCTATAACTTTGCACTCGCAATCGGGAAACAAACCCACGATGCTCAGAGCGCTGAGCGGAGGCAAGTAACCCGGGCAACTTCTTAAAACTGGTGCGGTAGTTCAGCTGGTTAGAATACCTGCCTGTCACGCAGGGGGTCGCGAGTTCGAGTCTCGTCCGCACCGCTGGAGAGAGAGGAGAATGAGTAAGTGTCAATTTTCGGATTGCCTTGCTCATTCTTTTTTTGTGCCTGCAGGCGTCAGACTGGTCGGACAAGTCGGACTCGTCGGGCGGGTCTGACCCCGGGAGCGCCCCAACCATAGTAGGCCGCCGGTTGTTGTGATATCGGATATCATCAACAAAGACTATGAAACAGATCATAACTATAAAGCGTGCGTATGATGCCGCCTCGCCCGACGACGGCTACCGGGTCTATATCGACCGCCTTTGGCCGCGCGGACTCTCTCACGAGACTTTCCATTACGATTGGTGGGACAAGGAGATTGCCCCCTCTACAGAACTCCGCGAATGGTTCCATGCCGACCCCGACGGGCGGTGGGATGCTTTCCGCCAGCGGTATGCCGCCGAACTTTCCGCCAGTCCGGCTTTCGCCACACTGCGCGCCGCCATAGCCGGCAAGCCCAGGGTCACGTTGCTTTATTCCTCGCATGACCACGAGCACAACAATGCGGTGGTGGTTCAGGATATGCTTTCGCGTGAATGACGGCTTTTTCGGTGAAAATTGTTATCTTTGTGGCTGATAACTTAGTCAAGATACAATTGGAGGTTGTCTGGCATCTGTTTCAGGCACTCTCTTAACCACCGAATAATATGTTTTCAGGAATTGTTGAGGAGGCCGCGCGCCTCGTCGGTCTGCGCCGCGAGGGCGGCAATGTGCATCTTACGCTCAGCTGCGGATTTGTCGACGAACTCAAAATCGACCAGTCTGTGGCCCACAACGGCGTGTGTCTGACAGTAGTGGCCCTGCCGGGCGACGGCACCTATACCGTGACCGCCATAGAGGAGACTCTGCGCCGCTCGAATCTCGGCACTCTCGAGGTTGGCGACCTGGTGAACGTGGAGCGCTGCATGCTCATGAACGGGCGCCTTGACGGCCATATCGTGCAGGGGCATGTTGACTGCACCGCCCGCTGTGTGGAAGTCACCGAGGTCGAGGGCTCCACATATTTCAAGTTCAGCTATGAGGTTGACCCGGGCATGGTGCGCAAGGGCTACATGACGGTCGAGAAGGGTTCGGTGACCGTAAACGGCGTGAGCCTCACGGTCTGTGACTCGGAACGTGACTCGTTCAGGGTGGCGATAATCCCCTACACGTTCGAGCATACCAATTTCTGCAACATCAAAGTCGGGTCGGTGGTCAACCTTGAGTTCGACATCATCGGCAAATATATCTGCCGCCTCAACGAACTCTCGTAATCTGCCCTCAAAACCGCAAACATATCTTACTTACACCATGAAATATAGAATAGCGCCGGTGATGCTTGCCGGCGGCATTATGCTGGGTGGCATCGCTGTCGCCGAGAACCGCATCAGCGTCGACACCCCGCAGGGACGCACAGTAACCGTCGAGGCCGTGACCCCGACAATCTTCAGAGTATCCAACACGGCACAGGGCACAGCCCCTGCACCATCACGCATAGCCCTGCCGCAGAGCGGCACGGTGGCCGGCGAGATCGAGAGTCCGGGACGCCCCGGGTTTACCTCGCTGCGCCTCCCCTCAGGGGCTGTGGCGCGCATCGACGCCAACGGCATCGCCGGTCCCGGTGGAGCCAATCCGGTTGTGGATTCGGGCACACGCGGCACCGACGCGCGCGGCCGTCGTGTGGTAAGGCTTACCGGATCGCATGCCGGAGCGCATGTATACGGCGCGGGCGAGCGCGGTTTCACATACAATCTCGCGGGCGATACCCTTGAGGTCTACAACACGCAGAATTACGGTTACACCGAAGGCGACCCGCGAATCCGCCGCATGAACATAACCATGCCCCTGCTGGTGTCGCCCTACGGGTATGCCGTGCTGTTTGACGACATCGCTGCGGCCGACATGGTCTTCGGCGACACGATAGCATATCACTCAGAGGCGCCACAGGACCTGTCGTATTACGTGATCTATTCGCCCGAGGGTTTCACCGGCGTCACAGGCCAGGTCACCTCGCTTGTAGGCCGTCAGGAACTCCCGCCGTTCTGGGCTCTGGGCTACATAACTTCGAAATACGGCTACCGCACCGAACGGCAGGCCCGCGAGGTGGTGGATTCGCTCAAGACTGCCGGTTATCCTGTCGACGGTATGGTGCTTGACCTCTACTGGTATGGCAAGGAGCAGGATATGGGGCGTCTGGCCTGGGAACCCGAGCAGTGGCCCGACCCGGTGAAGATGCTCGCCGACCTCAAGGAGAAAGGTGTCAACATGGTGGCCATCTCGCAGCCTTTCGTGCTGAAGAACGGAAAGGCGCTCGACAATTTCAATTTCATGAACGACCGCCGCATGTTCGGCCGCGACTCGCTGGGCAACACCCATGAGGTGACCATCTGGGTAGGCGAGGGGGGCATGTTCGACATGTCGAATCCCGACACACGCGCCTGGCTGCGCCAGCGCTACAAGGAGCTGACCGATAGCGGCATGACCGGCTGGTGGGGCGACCTTGGCGAGCCTGAGGCACACCCCGCCACGATGCGTCACGCCAACGGCCTGACGGCGCGCCAGTATCACAACTATTACGGCAACGACTGGAGCTCGATTGTCTACAATCTGTTTGCCGAGGAGTATCCCGAAACGCGCCTGATGGCGCTGATGCGCGGCGGCACCACAGGACTCCAGCGTTACAGTGTGTTCCCCTGGTCGACCGACGTGTCGCGCTCGTGGGGCGGTCTCCAGCCTCAGATAAAGATCATGCTCAACGCCGGACTGTCGGGTCTGGGCTACATGAGTCACGACGTGGGCGGTTTCGCCATCGACAAGGAACACCCCTACGACCCCGAGCTTTATGTGCGCTGGCTGCAGCTTGGCCTGTTCTCGCCGGTTCTGCGCACCCACTCGCAGGAATTCGCCGAGCCGTATATCTACACCGATCAGCAGGACATTGTTCTGCCCCTGGTGCGCGAACGTTACCGCTGGCTCCCTTACAACTACACCCTCGCATACGAGAACGCCACCAAGGGTATGCCGCTGGTGCGCCCGGTCGGTTTCTATGAGGAGAACCCCGCCGCCACCGACACCATCGTCAACGAATACCTCTGGGGGCACGACGTGCTTGTGGCCCCGGTGCTGACCCCTGCCACCGACCGCCGCGAGGTATATTTCCCCGAAACGGGGGCATCGTGGGTCGATATCAACAATCCCTCTCATGTATATGCCGGCGGTACTTCGGCCACTGTGGACGCTCCGCTGAGCGTGTTGCCGCTCTTTGCACGTGCCGGAGCGCTGATAGCCACCGCCGACTATCACATGGGTAATGTGGGCGACTATACCCCCTCGCGCTACACTATAAACTATTATCCCGGCAAGCGCGACGGCGAGTCGCAGTGTGTCGTGTTCGAGGATGACAGGCAGTCGCGTTCGTCGCTCTCGAAAGGCAACTACGCGCTGCTCACGGTCGAGGCCGACAACCAGCCCAAGTACACCACGCTGACTGTGACTGCTGAAGGCGCATACCCCGGCATGCCCGAGGCCCGCGACCTCACTTTCAAGGTCAACGGCATGGCCAAGGCGCCGCGCTCGGTAACTGCCAATGGCATGCAGGTGAATGCCATATTTGACCGCGGCACACTCACGATACCCGTCACGGGCACCGCGCTGCCGCTTTCAATCATCATAGACAAATGACGGAATTTATCGCAGACAACAATCTGACAGGCCTCCTTCTGGGGGCCTGCAGTTTCCTGATCATAGGCCTTTTCCACCCGTTGGTCATAAAAGGCGAATACTACTTCGGCACCCGTTGCTGGTGGGCGTTTCTGCTCCTCGGCATCGGGTCGGCCGCGGGGTCGGTGTGCGTCGACGGCTTTTTCGGGCAGACCCTGCTGGGGGTGCTCGCCTTCTCGTCGTTCTGGAGCATCCTTGAGGTGTTTGAGCAGCGCGACCGTGTGGCCAAAGGGTGGTTCCCGCGCAACCCCAAACGCAAAAAATGACGCCTGTGGCGCCACATCACC
>USKE01000028.1 GCA_900555165.1 uncultured Porphyromonadaceae bacterium
GCCGGGGCTGTTTGACGTCGCCCCGTACGACAGTGCGATAGCCGGAATCGCCACAAAAAAAGCTGCCCTTTCCCCATGGGTATGTTTCCTGCGCGGAATCGGGGCGAACTGGTGCGTATGTCTGGCCGTCTGGCTCGCCATCGGCGCAAAGACATTTCCGGGCAAGGTCATAGCATGTCTTCTGCCGGTGGCGACCTTTGTGGCGCTGGGGTACGAGCATTGTGTGGCCAACATGTTCTTCATCCCGGCCGGCATGATGACCGGGGCAGACGTGACCATGGGAGAGCTTGGTGTCAATCTACTGATGTCGACTCTCGGCAACATAGCCGGAGGCGCCCTGTTCGTGGGGTGTCTTGCCTACTGGCTACACCGCAAGAGCCTCGGCTGACAGTGCCGGGGCTTTTTTATGCTTGCCCAATGGCAAACATGCTTTTAAACATACAGGTATCTCATCTGTCCGATGAATAAATTATGTATATTTGCCAAATCAGATGATCATGAGACAATACAGCGATAACAATCATCATTTACGTCACGATTTCTCAACCTTCCTATACCGATGAAAACAAAGAAACTTCTGCTTGGCGATGAAGCTCTTGCATCAGGGGCCATCAATGCCGGTCTGTCCGGTGCCTACGCCTATCCCGGGACGCCCTCTACAGAAATTCTTGAATTTGTGCAGGCGTCGCCCGTGGCGCGTGAACGGAAAATCCACAGCCACTGGTCAACAAACGAGAAAACTGCAGTCGAGGAGGCCCTCGGCATGAGTTTCTGCGGCAAACGCTCAATCACCTCCATGAAACATGTGGGCCTGAACGTTGCCGCCGACGTTTTCGTGAACTCGGCCATGACAGGTGCCAACGGCGGCATGCTTGTCATATCGGCCGACGACCCGTCGATGCACTCGTCGCAGAACGAACAGGACTCGCGTTTCTATGCCTCGTTTGCCATGGTGCCGTGCCTCGAACCATCGACACAGCAGGAGGCTTACGATATGGCCCGCTATGGTTTTGAACTCAGCGAGCGTCTGCGCATACCTGTGATGGTAAGGATGGTGACGCGCCTGGCCCATTCGCGTGCCGTGGTGGAGACCGATACCGAGGCCGATGCCGAAAAACCGCTCTCATACCCCGAGAATCCGCGTCAGTGGGTGCTCATGCCGGGCAACTCGCGTGTGCGTTACCGTCAGCTTATCGCCGACAACCGCATAATGGAGGCTGAATCGGAAAATTCGCCCTTTAACCGTCTTACCCCCGGTACCGACAGGCGCATAGGGGTGCTCACATCGGGCATTGCGGCCAACTATGTGGCCGAATGTTTCCCCGAAGGGTGCCCGTTCGCAGTGCTGAAGATCTCGCAGTATCCGCTGCCGAAATCGCTTGTGGTCGAACTGGCCGGCAACTGCGACGCCGTATTTGTGGTCGAGGAGGGGCAGCCGGTCATCGAACAGGCCCTCCGCGGTCTGCTTGACAATTCGCTCAAGGTCTACGGCAAGCTCGACGGAACCCTGCCGCGTACGGGCGAGCTTAATCCCGATATCGTGGCCGAAGGGTTCGACAAGCTTGTGCCCGGACTTGGTCTGAAGGCAACGGCCCTCAATGAGCCGAGCGAGCTCGTGGTGCCTCGTCCGCCGGCTCTGTGCCAGGGTTGCGGTCACCGTGACGTATATCACGCGCTCAACGACACTCTCAGGAAATATGAGTCGCCCAAGGTGTTCGGCGACATAGGCTGTTACACCCTCGGGTGGCTGGCTCCGTTCAACGCCATCGATACCTGCGTAGACATGGGTGCCTCAATCACCATGGCAAAAGGCGCCGCCGACGCCGGACAGCATCCTGCCGTGGCAATTATCGGCGACTCGACATTCACGCACTCGGGGATGACGGGTCTGCTTGACGCCATCAACGAGAACACCCCGATGACGGTCATCATCTCCGACAACCTCACCACCGGCATGACCGGCGGACAGGACTCGCAGGGCACCGGAAAACTTGAGGATATATGCCTCGGTCTGGGTGCCGACCCGGCTCATGTGCGCACTATCGACTCGCTGCCGAAGAACCACGACGACATGATGGCCATGTTCGCCGAGGAATTCGACTATCCCGGCCTGTCGGTGATTGTGTCGCGCCGCGAGTGCATCCAGACGGCCCGCCGTCATGCCAAAGCTAAGAAATGAGGTGTATAACAGTATTTGAAAGACTATTATGAAATCAGACATCATACTGGCAGGCGTGGGCGGTCAGGGCATACTTTCTGTCGCCACAATTCTCGGCGCCGCCGCCCTTGCCGACAATCTCTATCTCAAACAGGCTGAAGTGCATGGCATGAGCCAGCGCGGCGGCGATGTAATGTCGTGCCTGCGACTCAGCTCATCGCCCATAGCCTCGGATCTCATCGGACTGGGCAAAGCCGACCTCATTGTGTCGCTCGAACCGATGGAGGCCGCACGCTACCTGCAGTATCTCGCCCCCGAAGGGCGAGTGATCACCAGCACGGTGGCATTCGTGAACATTCCGAACTATCCTGACACCGAGGCTGTCGTGGCACGCCTGAAGGAACTCAAAGGGACTGTCGCTTTCGATATGGACGAGGTGGCCAAAGAGGTAGCCACCGTGCGGTCGTCGAACATGGTGCTCCTCGGCGCCGCTGCGCCGTACATCGACATCGAGCCGGCCAAGATAGAGGCCGCCATCGAGACCGTATTCGGCGCCAAGGGTGAAAAACTCGTCAGCCAGAACATAGCCGCCTTCCGCGCAGGCTACGAGCTTTCGGCCAAACACTGAACTATCTAAAAGCAAAAGACACGATATGCAACCTGTATCACGACAGCAGTTTGAGGCGACTATGGAGGATCTCCATATCGTCAACATAGCATCGGCCACAATCAGGCAGATCGTCTCTCTCTCGACGAGACTTGAAGAGATTCTCGGCGAAAAATATGTGCATCTTGAGATGGGCAACCCCGGTCTGCCCCCCAACCGTGTGGGCATCGAGGCCGAGCGCGAGGCGTTGGCACGCGGCGTGGCCGGCGTTTATCCGAATATCGCCGGTATTCCCGAAATCAAGAAAGCCGGGTCTGACTTTCTCAAGGCGTTTCTCGACATCGACATCCCCGGCCGGTGCATTGTGCCCACGGTAGGCTCGATGCAGGCCACATTCACGCTGTTCCTGCTCATGGGTCAGCGTCTGAAAGGGCGCGACACCATCCTCTTCCTCGATCCCGGGTTCCCGGCCCAGCACAACCAGGTGAAACTGCTGGGACTGAACCAGGAGTCAATCGACATCCATGACTGTCGCGGCGAGGCACTTGAGGCCGAACTCGACGCCATGCTCTCGAAGGGGAACATATCGGCCATAATATACAGCAATCCCAACAACCCGGCGTGGACCAACCTCACCGACACCGAATACAGGGCGCTGGCACGCATGGCCGAGAAACATGATATAATCATCATCGAAGACCTTGCATACCTCGGCATGGACTTCCGCAAGCGTTTCGGCGTACCGTATCAGGAGCCGTTCGTGCCAACGGTGGCCAAATACACCGACAGATGTATCATGCTCGTTTCGTCATCGAAGATTTTCAGCTACGCCGGACAGCGCATCGCAATGGTGTGCATGACACCCGCAGTGGCCGACCGCCGCTATCCCGAACTGGAGTCATTCTATGAGATGCCCACTTTCGCCGACGCCTATATATACGGTGTGCTTTATTGCGCGTCGTCGGGCACGGCACATTCTGCTCAGTTCGCGTTCGCATCAATGCTTGAGGCGGCTGTGGCCGGCAAGCTCGATTTCGTCACCGACTGCAGCGAGTATGGCCGCCGTGCCGCACTTGCAAAAGAGATTTTCCTGCGCCACGGTTTCCATATCGTTTACGACAAGGACGGTGGCGCCGACGGCGCCGACATCTCAGACGGATTCTTCTTTACCGTCGGCTACGGCGACATGCGCGGTGACGAACTTCAGGCCGACCTGCTCCGTTATGGCATATCCACAATCTCGCTCCCCTCGACCGGCAGCCGTCAGCAGGGTCTGCGCGTATGCGTGTCGATGCTGTCAGACCCCGAGCTGTTCGACATGCTCGACGAGCGCCTTGCCGCATTTGACCGTTCAATGAAGTCCCACTCAGACAAACAAGCCGAGCCATGCCTTTCATGACAGCAGACGAGGCCATGAGCCTCGTCAAATCCGGTGACCATATCTACATTCAGGGCAGTACCTCCATTCCCGAGACCCTGGTCGACGCCATGACCCGTCAGGGCGACCGCCTGAAAGGGGTGGTTCTCTATTCAGGCTTTTCGGTGGCGCGCCGCGAGGCTCCGTACTGCCACGAACAGTATAAGGACTCGTTTCTGGTCGACACCTGCTTTGTGTCAAATAATGTCAGGAAATGGATTGCCGAAGGGTATGGAACCACGACGCCATGTTTCCTCGGCGAGGTGCCGTCGCTGTTCCGTGACGGTCGCTGGCCGGTTGACGTGGTGTTCCTGAACTGCAGCGAGCCTGATGCCGACGGATATGTGAGCTATGGAGTCTCGGCCGACCTGGCCGTCTCGGCCACGGAATGTGCCCGGGTGGTGATAGCGCAGATTAACCCGCACATGCCGTTCTCGTATGGCGATCCGGTGATACATCTGTCGAAAATCGATGCCGCGGTCAGGGTGGATGACCCGCTGGTCGAGGTGCCTACGGCTGTTCCCGGGCCGGTAGAGACGGCCATCGGCCGTGCCATCGCCGAACGCATCCCCGACGGCGCCACGCTGCAGATCGGTGTGGGCGGAATCCCCAACGCCGTTATCAGCGCTCTGGCCGATCACAAACACCTTGGCCTGCATACCGAGGCCATGACCGACGGTGTGTTGCCGCTTATCGAATCGGGGGTGATTGACAACTCGCAGAAGGTCATCGAACCCGGAAAATCGGTGGCGTGTCTGGCGCTGGGTTCACGCAGGCTATATGACCTTATGGATCACAACAAAGATATGATCTTCAAGGATGTGGCCTGGACCAACGATCCGTTCATCATCAGTCGCAACCCCAAGGTAATGTCGATAAATTCGTGCCTGGAGATAGACCTTACGGGGCAGATATGCGCCGATTCTATCGGTACGCGCATCTTCTCGGGTATCGGCGGTCAGCATGACTTCGTCTACGGCGCGATGCGCAGCAAGGGGGGCATGTCGTTCCTGGCAATGACCTCGACGACCTCGAAAGGGATGGGCAAGATCAAGCCGGTGCTGACCCCCGGCGCAGGGGTCGTTACCACCCGTTTCCAGACCAACTGGGTAGTCACCGAGCATGGGGCCGTCGACCTGCGCGGACGCTCGCTTGCCGAACGTGCCAAACTGCTCATATCAATTGCCAACCCCGCCGACCGCGAAGACCTTGACCGCGCGGCCCGCGAGCGTTTCGGCCACATCTATTCGAGGATATCGTTGTAATTACGCCCGGTTCCTTACCATAAACATATGATGCCATAATGTGCTGATATACTCACATTATGGCATCATGTGTTTTGAATTGCCTGTAAAAATCCGGAATCAAGAGATGCGGGTTTCGATGGCGTCAGTCATTCCGTCAGGATCTTGGCAACTGATTACGTATTGGCGTCCGTTTTTCAGTTTGACAAGTATGCACTGGTTCCGGTTGCCATAGTAGCCGAAGTATGAGCCGATGATGATGTCGCTGAAATAACCCCAGTATCCGAAATATCCGCCGCTCCCGCAAACGCGGATGCCGCCCGCCGAGGGGAGGCAACGCTCGGCACTGCTGATATCCTTCCATGCGATTACTTTGTTCCGTAGCGGGCGGTGTATTACAAGTGCGTCCGCGCTTGCCTCGATGCTGAGAGGGCAATACCATAGCACTGAGCCGAAAACCGCAACGGCAATCATCAGTCCGATTGCCGGTCTGTCCTGACTCAGGCAGGCAGTGGCAATGGCGGCTATAAGTAGACCGCTGACAAGCCACGTCATGAGAGTGCAGAAGGTGCTGAATTTTACTTTGCTTTTCATTTTATTGATTGATTAATCGTTGTCTTCGAGAATGAATATTGATTCGACCGGGCGCGCGAAATAGCGCGCAATCTTCAGGGCAAGCGGCGTGGATGGCATGAACCGGTTCTTTTCAATGGCCACTATGGTCTGGCGGCTTACACCGACCGCCTCGGCCAGATCCTGCTGTGTGATGCCGCGTTCAGCCCGTTCAATCCTGATTCTGTTCTTCATCCTGTCCCATCTGATTGTAACGCCGCATCTCCAGTCTGAAAATGACCACGAATATCATCGGCAGCAGCACTAGATTAACCATCATGAACCGGAAATACGCAATGCCGTTGACAAGAAGAGTCGCGGTCACGAGCAGAATCACGTAGATGTAGAGTGAGTTCAGCAATGAGGCCAGCCTGATTGAGCGCGTCATCTCATCCTCATGCGGTTCTTTAGAACATACAATCATCAGCGCTCCGACAACAATGCCGATTATCACGGTATCGTTGACAGCGGTCTCGATGGCACCCGAAAGTGTCAAGACGTCGGCCTCACACATTATTCCCAGAATGACCGAGGGAATGAACAGCACCCAGCCCAAAATCCGGCACCAGGTTGGAAACAACATATTCTTCATAGTCGCGGTTGCTTTGTTGGCAGATGCACAAAGGTAAAACAAATTTTACAAAAAGTCAAGTGAACTTTACATTTTAACTTTTTGGAAACTGAACGCTGCCATTACCGGATAAAAAAAGACCGGCAACATAATGTACCGGTCTGCAAATATTTAGTGATGACGGCTTTATTCGCTTTTGCGCCCGAGCGTGTTGCCGGGATAAGTTTCAAGGGCATGCCGCAGAACCACCATGGCCTTGCGCAGTTCCTCTTTTTCAAGCACGTAGGCAAGACGTACCTCATCGCGGCCAAGACCGGGCGTGGTATAGAAACCCGATGCGGGCGCCATGAACACGGTCTGTCCCTCATATTCAAACTCTTCAAGGCACCAGCGGCAGAACTCGTCGGCATCGTCAACCGGCAGGCGTGCCACCGTATAGAACGCGCCCATGGGGATGGGGGAATAGCACCCCGGAATCTTGTTGAGCTCGTCGATAAGGAATTTTCGGCGCTCGACATATTCGTTGTAAGTGTCGAGCATATATTCCTCGGGTGTGTCTATAGAGGCCTCGGCCACAATCTGACCCAGCAGGGGAGGACTGAGGCGCGCCTGACAGAACTTCATGATGTTGGCCCGCAGGGTAGGATGCTTGGTTATCAGCGCGCCAACGCGGATTCCGCACTCATTGTAGCGTTTCGACACGGAGTCGATGAGTACCACCTGCTGTTCGATGTCGGGCAGATGGAACGCCGAGATGTAGGGTGCCCCCGTGTAGCAGAACTCGCGGTAGACCTCGTCAGAGAAGAGAAACAGGTCGTGGCGTTTGACGATGTCGCGCAGCTGCAGCATCTCTTTCATCGTGTAGAGATAACCGGTGGGGTTGTTCGGGTTGCAAATCAGGATACCCTTCGTGCGCGGGGTAATCAGTTTCTCGAACTCCTCCATAGGCGGGAGGGTGAAACCGTCGTCAATCGACGAGGGGATAGTCACGATTTTGGCTCCGGCCGAGATGGCGAAGGCCATATAGTTGGCATAGGCCGGTTCGGGAACGATAATCTCGTCGCCCGGGTCAAGTGCCGCCATGAAAGCGAACAGTACCGCTTCCGAGCCGCCGGTGGTGACTATGATGTCGTCGACATCGACCGAGATGTTATAGCGCTTATAATACTCGCGCAGCTTCTGACGCAGGGTCAGCAGACCGTCAGAAGGGGAATATTCGAGAACCTTGCGGTCAATGTGCTTGAGGGCGTCGAGGGCGGTCTGTGGGGTGGGCACATCAGGCTGGCCGATATTGAGGCCGTAGACCTTTATGCCGCGTGCGCGGGCCTTGTTTGCCAGCGGAACAAGTCGCCGAATAGGCGAGGCCGGCATTATGTTGCCGCGTTCAGAAACTTGGGGCATATCTGATAGAATATTACGATTCGTATTAATAAGACTGCAAAGTTAGGCGCTTTTGCGGCAAGTTCAAAAGATTTTTCAGATTAATCTCACATACGCCACATGAGTTACATAAGTCACATAAGTCACATACGATACAGGTGTGACTTATGTGACTTATGTTCGGCTTAGCGGGCCAGATTGAGGTTCAGCGAAAGCCCGTATGACGATGACGACGTGGGGTAGGCGCCGCTTGATACGAGCGGGGTGTTCACCTGGTGGTCAAAATAGGCTGCCAGGGTGAGGCGCCGCGACAGGATGTACGACGCGTTGAACTGGATGTTCAGCGTGCGGGTGCCTGACGTGGGCTGTGTGTAGTTGGTCTCGATGCGGCGTATGAGCGCTTGAGTGTTCTGCAACGAGAAATCGGCGTTGATGGTAAGGTCGTTCGACACGCCCGACTGCGAGCCGCGCATCTTGAGCACGGTGTTGAACCCTACGATCTTGTAGCCGAGCCCGAGCGTGAGGCCGCGGGTTGTGGCCTCCACGACCTGACCGGCCGAAGTATTGAGCGTGAGCGTGCGCTGGTCGCGGTATTCGGCGCTGATCTGCATCTCGTTCTTCAGCGTGGTGGTGACGCCGAACAGCGGGGCGAACCTTTCGGTAATGGCCACCGACGAGATGTTGTAGGGGGATGACGGGATGGGGTTGCCCGACAGTTCGTCGAGGGTGAAACCGATGTCAGAGCCGGGGGCGGCCTCGATCCAGTTCAGATATGAGTTATATGACCCGACAGAGTATGTGCACTGGTAAGCGTGGTTCAGCGTGAACGACTTGAAGATGTTGCGCAGGTTACCGAGGTTGATCAGGCCGTCGTAGGTGATGCGCCAGTTGGGGAGCACGAACCTGAACGAGGGGAACGGATCGAGATACTGCTTGTGCGCGTCGGTGCCGGTGTATGCTGCCAGGAACGCGGGGATCAGCACATCTGACGATGTCTCTGATGCCGCGCCGATTTCGGGATTGAACGGCTGGCCGGCCAGCGGATTGTCCTTGAGGAAACCGCCGGTGGGATAATTGATGCCGTTGTAGCGGTCGGTATACCGGGCGGCGATGACAGGGATATTGTCGAGCATCTTCTGGAACGGTGCCGAATAGTAACCGTTGTCGGCCTTTGACGACCCGAGCGACGTGAGGATTGCGCAGTGGGTCTTTGTGTAGGAGCCGGAACGGGTAACAGGCATGTCGGCGTACATGAACTGAATCTGGTTCGTGCGGTTGTCGGTGCGGTTCATGGTGAGTTGCACCTTAAGGCCCTTGACAGGTTCAAGCGTGAACTCGAGATTGAGTTCGTTGGCCTTCGACCACAGCGCGGGCGATGTCTGGCCGTCGTCGCACATCAGCCATCCGCGCTCCTTGGCGCGGTAGATGTAGTTCTCGTCGGTGAAACCGAAAGCGAAATCCAGACCCGGCGACATGGGGCCGTACTGTGTCGACTGGCCGAAGATATCGCCGATGCTGTTGCGGAACAGCGGCAGGGTGGTGGTGGATGTGCGTTTCCAGCGTATCGAGGCGTTGCGCGGACTCATCGCAAGGCGCAGGGCGTATTCGCCGATCTCGCGCCATACCGACTTCTCCTCTTTCAGAATCTCCTCGATCGAGAACTTGATGGCTTGGTCGCCGCGGGTCAGAATCTCCACGTTGTTCACGTCGACCACACGCGACCTGACGCTGAACGGCTTGCCGTCGGCAGTCGTGGCCGTGATCTTCACCTTCTTGTTACGCAGGTTGTGGCGTATGGTCAGGGTGGTGTCGGGGAGCAGGTTGAAAGTCTTTTCGAACTTCTTCGGTTTCTTCGGAGCCACGTTGGCCTTGCGGGTGTTGGCAAATCGCTTGTTCACATCCTTTACAAAAGGTATCTTGTTGTAAAGGCTCTCGAAATTCAGACGGCCGTCTACCGAGAGCGACGACTGGTTGGCGATGGTGTTGCCCACCGAAACGCCGTCGATGTCGGCGCCGCGGTCCCAGCGGTATGTGGCGTTGTATGAGGCGTTGGCCGTTATGAAGTCAAGCACCGGAATGCGCGAGAAAGGAGCACGGTACGACGCCACGAACGACTGGTTGTAGGCCCAGGGGGTACCCAGCGAGCGAATCGACTGCCATACGGTGTCTTTCCACTCCTTGTACTGGTCGGGGAAGAGCTTGCGGTTCACGGCGCCGACGGTCTCCTCGATACGGGCCGAGGTGTTTGAGTTGAACGAGAGGTTTATCGATTTGGTGAGGTTCCAGGTAATCTGGAACTGGCGGTCCCAGAGGAAATTCTTGCTCACCGACACCGGGAGCTGGAACATCACGTCGGCCTCGGAGCGTGTCTGCTGCTCGTAGTAGTAGCGCGACATGTTGGTGAGGAACGATATGGTGTTGGGCAGATAGTTGATCTCCCATTCCTTGAAGAATTTCAGGTTCTTGTTTTTCGACTTCAGCCAGCCGAACGGTTTCAGCCCCTTGATCATCGGCGAGTAGTTGTAGGCGAACGAGCCGCGGTAGTCGTTGGTGTTCTCGTACTCGGTCACGGGGTCGGTCTTCGACTGTTTGTTGAACGAGAAGTTGAATGTGAAGTTAGCCGGATCCCAGGGCATCGGTTTGGGCGAGCGAACATCGAATTTCAGGCCCGAGATCGAAAAACTCTTTATGGTCGAGTTCTCGACGGCGAAACCCGAGATAGAGTCGCGGGCATGCTTGTCGGGGGCGTCGTCGAGGGCGTCCTTAAGCAGCACATCCTGGTCGAGGGGGTTGTATTTCGGGGTTGTCTTCTCTTTCGACACCGAGTAGTAGATGGGCGCGCGCAGTTTGGCCTTCTCGGGAAGAAAACGTCCCAGATCAGCCTGCACGGCGAAGTTGTACTGCTCGTAATCGTCGAGACGGCGGTTGTTGAGGCTCTGGTCGACGCCGCCGAAACCTGCGGTCTCGCGGTGTGTGGCGAAGTTGAGCGAGGCGATGTCGCTGACGGCCAGATTAACGTTTGCCTTGGCGGCCCAGCCGCCCGCCTCGTCGAAATCGGTGACCTTAAGCTCGTTAACCCAGACGATACCGTCTTTGCGGGTGTTGGCGTTGTTGCGCACGCCCACCAGGAGCACACGCACGTCGCTCAACGAGGGGTTGCCCATCACAGCCATGCGGTTACGTTCGTTATCAGGGTCACGGCCGGTATAGAGGGTGGCATACCCCACGCCCGAACCTTCGGTGTTTTTGGCGCGGTTACGCTCTTTCTTCAGTTCAACAAGATTCTGGAGCTTGAAGTTGAGGAAGTTGTTTATCGGCCATACCTTTTCGCGGTCGGTGGGGAGGTAGTTGTTGTATTTGTCGTGCGGAGTGAGTTCCAGGGGAATCTCGTACTCGTAGAAATTCTGTTTCACGTCGCTGCCCAGACGCACGAACACCGACAGCTCTCCCGAGCGCAGGTTGGTCACATCGTCAATCAGCGATTCGCCGTGAACCCACATCTGCATGCGCTTGTAGTTGCGCAGGTCTTGCTGGGTGTCGCGGTAGACGGCGCGGGCGTCGCCGGCGTCGAGGCCGGTAACCTTCAGTGACATCGACTGTTCGTTGAGCTGAACGATCTGCGACTGGCCGGGATCGGATATACGTGTCACGCCCGGGGGAAGGACATAGTTCACCGGCTCGCGCGAGGCGTTCTCCTCGATGTTCACAACCGATACGTCAAGGTCACCCTCGGCAGGGGCGTCGCCGCGGGTATTGAGGTTGAAGTCGTATGTGCGCCACTCGCCGCGCACAAGCTCAAGTGTAGCGAAACGCAGGTGCGTGGGTTTCTTGAAACCGGTCATGAAGATACGGGCGAACCTGATGGCCGAGAAATCGTTGATCGAGCCGACGACCTTCTCATAGGCGCTCAGGGGTATCTTGAACTGGTACCATTCAACGGGGTCATCCTTGCCGTTGCGGGTTATGGGGTACGACACCTGCTTGTCGGTGATGAAGTTCTTGCCCACGACAAGATCTTCGGGGCGGATCGACACGCGGTACTGGAAATAGCGCTCGTATTCGTTGAGTGTGTTGTCCTGGTTGATATCCTCTACATCCGGCACGCTGCGCGAGCTCTGGTAAAGGGGCTCGGCCACATCCTCGGGCGCCAGCGAGTTGCCCTCGACACCGTTGTAACGTTTGTAACGTTCGAGAATCGAGAGGCGCGCCTCGTCGTAGTCATATCCGCGGAAGAAGTGGTAGTTGTCGCGTATGGTGTACGTAAGAAAGGAACAATCGCAGGTTCTGTATCTACGGTAAAAGCTGAAAAGATGGAAGATGTTCCTGCTCCGAGTTTCGACCAGGCACTGCAAGGACAGGCGCCAGGATTAATGGTGCTTTCTGATTCTGGTGAACACAGTAAGGCAGCCACTTTTCGTATTCGCGGAACAAATTCAATTAATTCGGGAAAAGATCCTCTTTTTATATTGGATGGCTTTGAGGCGAGTGCGGTGAAAATCTTCGATTTGGATATTAATCGTGTTGAGTCGGTGACAATATTGAAAGATGCTGCGGCAAAAGCGATATATGGTTCGAAGGCAGCCAACGGGGTTGTGGTTATCGAGACGAAAAGGAATGTTTCCAAGAATCTCCGGGTAAGTTATTCCGGAAGTGTGGATGTTCAGGCTCCGGATTTGTCTTCTTATAATTTGT